>NZ_DFDO01000232.1:0-9262 GCF_002367915.1 Acinetobacter sp. UBA3025 | reverse complement strand
GGCATTCAATATTGGGATATTCCTCAAGATTATCTTTGCCCACCGATTCCAGGTCGAGCCGACTATATTCACTATTTGGCGGACTTGTTAAGTGATAGCAATAAAGCTCAGATTCCAACAGGGCGTGCAGTTCAGGTGTTAGATATTGGGATAGGTGCAAACTGTATTTATCCGATCATTGGGCATCGTAGTTATGGTTGGAAATTTGTCGGCTCAGACATTCATTCGGCATCGGTTAAAAGTGCTCAATTTATTGTAGAGGCAAATCCGAATCTCAGGAAGGGGATTCAGATTCGATTGCAAAAGACACCGAGCAATATTTTCAAAGGGGTGATTAAACCTTCAGATCGTTTTGATTTGACCCTGTGTAACCCACCATTTCATGCTTCTCAAGATGAGGCAAATGCCACAGCAACGCAAAAATTACGCAAACTTGGCAAACCGGTTGATCGGTCTAAAGTGGTGTTAAACTTTGGCGGACAAAAGAACGAGTTGTGGTGCGACGGTGGAGAAGAACGCTTTGTTTGCCAGATGGTACAAGAGAGCACACAGTTTGCTGAGCAATGTCTTTGGTTTAGTACACTGGTTTCTAAGAAAACCACATTGCCTATGCTATTAAATACCTTGCGTAAGTGCGGTGCAGTGGATGTAAAAACCATTAAAATGACACAGGGGCAAAAAGAGAGTCGTTTTGTGGCTTGGACTTTTCTAAATATAAAGCAACAGCAAGCGTGGAAAAATACGCGTTGGACTTCTGCTTAAGTAGATTTTTCAGCAGTCGTCATAAGCTTGCCGATAAATGACTTGATGCATAAGCTCAAACTAAATCTGACAGACACAATAAAAAGTCGGTCACTGTCAGATCAGGTTTGAGCGAGTATGATTAAGGAATATATTTTTTCACCACACCATCATCCAGCAATTGCTGGAAATGTTCGACCAGACTCTCTTTTACCGGACGGTATTCCAGACCGAGTTCATCCTTACTTTTTTGGGCATTAAAGAAAATTGGATAACCCATATTGAGTTCAACAAATTTACGGCTAAAGCCTGCCAGAGGACCAAAAATCTTGAAGGCCGTTTTTGGCAACTGGTTGCGTGGAAACGGGAATTTAGGACCAAACGCTTCACGCAGGATTTTCCCCATTTCCAGCAGGCTCAAAGTCTCACTACAGATAATATAACGGCCATGCGCTTCCGGATTAAAGGCGGCACGGATATGGGCTTCAGCAACATCCTGAACATCCACCACACCATTCCACATCGGTGGAACGCCGAGTAAAGTCATGCCATTGGCAAACTGTTGCAGAACTTCCACACTGCCTGATTGAGTATTAGGCGTTAAGGATTCCCCAAAGACCAGTGCCGGATTGATACAGATCAGGTCCCAGCGATCCTGCGCTTCCGCCATTTCCCAAGCTTTGCGTTCTGCCATGACTTTGGAATATGGATAAGGCTGATGGGTTTCTGAACTGGTGGTATTCCAGTGAGATTCATCAAAACTGGTATGCTCGGTTTGCAAAATATCAATCGCATCGCCATATGTTGAGGCAATACTTGAGGTGACAATCACACGTTTGACAGATTCAGTTTTATTGACGCTATTCAGCACATTTTGCGTACCCAGAATTGCCGGTTCAATAATGTCTTTGAGCGCATCTTTATAATTGGTGACCACAAAAGGCGAGGCCATATGAAAGACAATTTCACACCCTTCCATGGCCGCATCAAAAGAACCGGGCTTGAGCAGGTTAGCTTCAAACAACTTTAAGGTCCCCGGGCTGCTGTTTGCAATTTGTTCAAGGTGCGTATAACTCTGGGTTTTATTCAGATCGCGTACAGTGGCATGTACGGTATAACCCTGTTTTAAAAGTTTCTGGATCACCCAACTGGCGATATAGCCAGATGCGCCGGTGACCAGGACAGGTGCTGTGCTATGTTGTAATGTCATATTTAAACCGTTGTTGTTTTGACTTCTTTCATCGTAGGCACAATTATGCATGAATCAGGCCAAACAGGTGAGTCTAAGATAAAAATAAGCAACAAGATAAGTGCTTATTAATATTTACAAAAATTAACGTTTGAATATTCCAGCTTGCTGGATTGAATAAAAACGGAACGAAAAATGCAAGATGTTGTTTTATAAATGGGATTTGGCCGAACAGAGAGCGTAAATGCAAGTGCTTCTCATTTTAATTATATAAAAATCAGACATTTACCATAATTTTGCTTTTGCAAATCAAACATCTTTTCTCCATAATAAGATGATAAAAGCAGGGAGTAATTCAAATGCGCGGTAATCCAGAAGTCGTAGATTATTTAAATATGCTGATCGGTGGCGAACTGGCTGCTCGTGATCAATACCTGATTCACTCTCGTATGTATGAAGATTGGGGTCTGACGAAAATCTTTGAACGCATCGACCATGAAATGCAGGAAGAAGCACAGCATGCAGATGCCCTGATCCGTCGTGTCCTTTTTCTTGAAGGTACGCCAAATATGCAGCGTGATGACATCGAAGTTGGTGAAGATGTGGTGACCTGCCTGAAAGCTGACCTGAAGCTTGAGTATCATGTCCGTGAAAAGCTGGCTCAAGGGGTCAAACTTTGTGAAGAGAAGGGCGATTATGTGACCCGTGACATGCTGCGCCAGCAAATGTCGGATACGGAAGAAGATCATACTTACTGGTTAGAAAAACAGTTACGTTTGATCGAGCTGATTGGTCTACAAAACTATATCCAGTCACAAATGTAAGATATTGAATAATAAAAAACCCAGCAGATGCTGGGTTTTTTGATTCTATAGACTTAAGAATTGTTGTTACTGACAATTCCGATTTTTTTCACTTCCAGACGCTGAGCCGCAGCCATCACCATCGCGATATGCTTGTATTCAGTTGCACGATCAGCCTTGATTTTAATCTGATCCTGATCGGCTTTTTGCGCCACGGTCTTGAATAAGGCTTCTAGCGCTTGAGCATTGGCCACTGGCTGATCATTCCAGAAGATTTGGCCTTGAGCATCGAGACGTAAATTCACAATCTCTGGCGGTTTTTCCTCAGTTGGTGGTGGTGTACCATTCGGCAGGTTGATATTAATCGAATTATTCGGCAACGGAATAGTGATAATAAACATAATCAACAAGACCAGCATGACATCAATCAATGGTGTCATGTTGACGTCCAGCATTACATCATCATCCTGATTTGAGCCAACATTCATTCCCATAACTGGATTCTCCCTCAATCTTAAGGTGAAGCGGGCGGGGTCGTGACAAATGCAATCTTGCCAATACCTGCTTGCTGGGTAGTACTGATGACCTGATCAATCGCTTCAAAAGCTGTTCTTTGATCACCGCGAATATGCACCTCAGGCTGAGGACGTTTCTGGGCTTCTGCCTGTAAACGGGTCAGTAAAATTGCCTTGTCCGGAATATAGGATTCATTCCAGAAAATATCGCCATTTTTATTGACTGCCAGCTGGATATTTTCCGGCTTGGTTTCATACGGGACATTACGTTCTTCAGGCAGATCGACTGGTACGGTATGAATTGCAACTGGTACTGTAATCAGAAAGATAATCAGCAGTACCAGCATCACATCAACCAGAGGCGTGGTATTAATGACACCAATGACCTCATCATCGCTGTCGTTTGAATTGACCATCATTCCCATGGTTGACCCCCATTTTTATTTTGTGTCGCGGTGAACAGGATTGTTTGAGCTGATTTCGCCGCTCAGTAGTACAGCATGCAGGTCAGAACCGAAGGTACGAACTTCTTCCATTACAGCTTTATTACGGCGAGTTAACCAGTTGTAACCAAGTACTGCCGGAACTGCCACAGCCAGACCGATTGCAGTCATGATCAGTGCTTCACCGACAGGACCAGCAACTTTATCGATTGATGCCTGACCGGAAATACCGATTGCAGTCAGTGCATGGTAAATGCCCCAAACAGTACCAAACAGACCTACGAAAGGTGCAGTAGAACCGACTGTAGCAAGGAATGCCAGACCACCACTCAGATGGCTTTGAATCTTGTCGACTGCGCGTGAAATAGAAATCGTAACCCAGGTATTAAAGTCGATACGTTCAAGTAAAGTGCCGCCATGGTTTTTGGTTGACTTGATGCCTTTTTCAGCGATAAAACGATATACGCTGGCTTCATCCAGATTTTGTGCTGCATTGTCCAGTGAAGAAGATTCCCAGAATTGATGTTCTGCTTCTTTGGCTTGTTTGCGAATCTTGCCTTGTTGCAAGCACTTGGTGATCATGATGTACCAGGTACCGATTGACATGATCACCAGAATGAACAGGGTCACTTTGGAAACCATGTCACCTTCTTTCCACATGGCTTCCAGACCATAAGGGTTGCTTGCAGGTTTTTCAGCTGCAGCAGTTGCTGGCGGTGTAGGCTCAGCGACAGTCGCTGGTGTGGTATCTGCAGTTTCAGTGACTGTCGTTGCAGGTGTAGGGGATTCTTCAGCAAATACAGTTTGCAAAGGGAGTAGAGTACTTGCCGCAATGACACTTGCAGCAGTGATATTTTTTAAAGTGTGTCGTGCGTTTTTCATAATGAATCTCCTCATTTTGTTTTTAATCTGTTGTCTGGATCAGTCCAAGATAAATTCGTAGGGAATGTCGTACCAAGATTCTTGTGGTTCACCATTTTTCATTGCAGGTTTGAAGGTACATAAGCTGAAAGCCTTGGACGCTGCACGGTCGAGAGAACGGCTGCCACTGGATTTTTTCACTTTGGCATCTTTCACTTTGCCGTCGGTATTCACAAAGACAGAGATCAGCACATTACCTTGCTCTTCATTCATTAATGCATCGCGCGGGTAATCTGGACGCTTACAACCCGCTTCACCTTGAGATACGCCACGTGTAACGCCAGTTGGTTGCGGTGGAGCAGCAGGCGCTGCTGCAACAACTGGGGCTGGTGCAGCCACCGGACTTGGGGATGGTGTTGCTGCAGCTACAGGCGTTGGTTCTGCAACCGGTTGAGTGACGGTTGGCGTAGGCTGTGTTTTCTGTACTGGAACCACTTTTTCTACTGGTTTAACCTCAGGAACCTGTGCCACTTTTTCTACAATTTTAGGTGGCTCAGGTGGGGTTTCCTTAGGTGGCTCTGGTTCTGGTGGTTTAATATCCTGAATAATCATCAATTCAACCGGTTCTTCTGACGGTTTGATGATGTCTTTTGCCATACCTGCCATTAGCACCAGGCCCACCAGGATATGCAAGAAAATCACGACACCAATTCCAGTCAATTTTTTGGCGGAGCTTTTTTCTATGTCTTCAAACGTTGTGCTCATCATGACTCCTGGAATTTAAGACAAACAAGAAATAACGGTTTATTTCAAAGGTGATGTAGCTGCATTATTTTTTGTTTGGCTAAAATGATATGAATACTGCAAATACAGCATGACGCTGTATTTGCAGAAAGCTTGTCTTAGAATTTGTAAGTACCACGGATGTAGTAAGTACGACCTGTAGGATCTGAGTAACGAGGGTCATAACCGTATTGGAAGTTATCCAGAACATCAGATGCAGCAGGCTCTTCATCAAAGATGTTGAGGATACCGCCAGTCAACTCCAGGTTTTTGAAGCCTTTATAAGTTGTTGCGAAGTTATAAAGTGTGTAGTCACCCACATCACGTTCGCCAGAGTAGTCTTCATAACCACGAGTGAACTGTTGTTCAAAGATCATTTTCCAGTCTTCATAAGACCAGTTCAGGTTGGCAACATGTTTCCAGCGAACTACTGCCGGGTCTTCATATTTGCCTACCAGACCAGACCATTCACCGCCTGGTTCACTTTGGTAGTCCAGATTGATCACGTAAGTACCATCAATACCGAAACCGAAACGACCAGTAGATGTTTTAGGTGTCAGGTAGTTCAGGCTCAGGTCTACACCTGAAGTTTTTAAACCGCCAGAGTTCATCAGGGTAGTACGGATGTGCTGGATACGGCCTTCACTATCACGTATGAAACGGTCTGCATAAAGGTCTGGATTACCAAAGATTGATGATTCACCCACTGTACCTACCAGACCATCGATCTCGATATTGAAGTAGTCAGCAGTGAAAACCAGGTTTTTGATTGGTTCAAATACTAAACCAGCAGTGAATGATGTAGATTCTTCTGGTTGTAGGTCAGGTGAACCACCTTGGGTACGCTTAAACTGGGTATTACATTCAACCTGATATTTAGGTTCGACTGGCGTGCCACCTGGACATAACACAGGGTCATTGTATTTCGCACCTGTCCAGGTTTCACTGATTGGCGCGTTGATTTCGTACAAGCTTGGTGCACGGAAACCGGTGCTATAAGATGCACGGAACATGACTTCCTTCATTGGTTCCCAACGTAGACCAACTTTCGGGTTGAAGGTATCACCGAAGTCGCTATAGTCATCATAACGGGCAGCAATTTGAGCTTCCAGACTTGGCAGGATTGGGATCTGGAATTCAGTAAAGAATGCTGTGATGTCACGATCACCCTTACTGATTGGTTTGCTTGGGTCAATACCAGAGCCTGGTACTTGAGCCACGATTTCAGAGTTTACTTTCGCTTCCCAGTCCTGAGTCGTGAAGCTACCACCGAAGGCAAAGCCAACATCACCTGCAGGTAATTCAAAAATTGGACGACTGATCGTAAAGTCTGCAGTTGTAGACTCTAAAGAGGCGATGTTAGTTTCGCCATTAATCACAAATGATTCCCAAGGGGTATCGCCTGGACGTGCTGGACCGAATGGGTTGATACGACCTTCATTCAATGCAGTTTGCAGGTTGCTACGGTGTAAGTAACCACCTGTAAATTCATCAGTTGCTTCGCTTTTCGCGTATGACACGCCTGCGTTGATATCCCAGCCTAATGCCTCACCTTCAATACCTGCAAAGAAGCGGTGTGAGTCATTGGTTGACATACTTTGACGGTTACCTGCCTGAGAACGGAGGTAAAGTTGAAGTGGATCACCGCTTAACTCGCCATCTGTAATAGCCGGAGTAATACCATTACCTGGATAGTATTGGCTGCTTGAAGGTAAAGTCACGGTACGGCCATAAACGTCTGGTGCAATTGAAGTGGATACTTCAGAACGTGTAAACACGTATTCACCAACCGCATTTAATGAATCATTAAGCTTGAATGTCCCTTTACCTAATGCAGATAATGTTTCAACCTGTGGTTTGATCGCAATTAAAGCCTGCGTATTTAGATAACAGAAGCCGTCATCTGGAGAAGACCATGGAACATTATTACAGTCATCTGGGTATGGGTTACCTAAATAACCAGTGGTTGGATCATAGATGTTTGCCGGGAAGCCGCTTGCAGAGCCAGCATCAATACCTAATTCAGGAATTACACCACCACGGCGGCTGACTTTACGCTGTTGAGCATGGATCTGGTTAGATTTACGGTAGTCCAAGACGCCCATGACATTAAAGCCATTTTCATCCAGGTCACCGAAACCACCGAAGATCGCAGCCTGTTGTTTTTCACCACCTGAATGTTCGGTTTCATGTAAGGCTCCGGTAACGCCTAAGCCATTGTATTCAGATTTGGTGATGAAGTTGATTACCCCCGCAATCGCATCTGCACCATAAACTGCAGAAGCACCATCACGTAAAATCTCAATACGGTCAATCATCGCCATAGGGATGATGTTTAAGTTCGTACTATCTGTACTAAATGCACTATAGGCAAGACGACGGCCATTTAAAAGCACAAGTGTTTTGTCTGAGCCTAGACCACGTAAGTTGGCTGTCGAACCTGAAGTATTACTTGCACCTACGTTTTGAGCAGTAGAGAAACCAGCCTGGTTCGCGCTGACTTTTACTAAGGCTTCTTCAACAGTAGTTACACCCTGGTTCGCAAGATCTTCACCTTTGATGACGGTGATTGGTGAAGAACTTTGTGCAGCGACCCCCTTGATTGATGAACCCGTCACTGTCACTTTCTGAACTTTAGTCGGCTGTTCAGCAGATGCAGCTTCTTCGGCATGGGCCAGCGGCAGACACATCATACTTAAGCTGAGTGCGCTTAACTTGAGTAGTCTTTTGCTGACGGTTGGAGCCCCCATAGATCCGACCAATTTATTTTTTTTCATCGTAAATTTCACCCTTTTGTTATGTGAAGTAGTGCTGGGTTGATCTAAGCAAGGCGAATGCCAACTTATAAAATTTTATATTTTTATATTTTTAAGTAATTGAAAAATATTAATTTAATTGAATTTAGTTTGAGCTGGCCGAGAAATACTGAAGAAAAATTAAGAAGTCTGTGTATAGAATCTGAAGAAAGAAGGAAGTGAGACCCCTGTCAAAGCAATAAATAAATATTTAATGAATAAGAAAGTAGTCCAAAAATGAGAGGGAAATTGAATAAAGTTTAATCATGGTGCATAATTTTTACATAAAATATACAATATTTTTTAAAAATAAATTATTTAAAATACAAATACTTATGTTTATTTTTTGTTTACCTAAAGGTGTACAATAGTGCAATAAGATGAAACAGGGTTGAGTTATTTTTGTGCGAAGTGAACTTTAGTGAGAATTTTAAGGATAGAAATTTAATTAATGATTCATGGAAAATATTATGTTATTCATAATGTTTTAAATAATTAATAAAAATAAACTTTTTTCAGTTAAAAACAGGAAGAAATCCCTATTTTTTGCAAGGATGGCATGAAATTCGCTTTGTTCAGTTTATTCCATCTGTCCAGCTTTGACCCATCCATTGAAGCAAATATGGGATGATGTATTTAAAACTTCCTATAGCAATAAAACTTCAAGATAAAGAATAGGTACAAATTTGAAATCAGCACTTTTTAGCATGACGATTTTGGCCTTGGCTATGAGCTCGGGGCAAACTGCCTGGGCAAAATCATCTGCACATCCGGATAAAGTTTTAAACCTGGCTTTCGAAGCACCTGATGACGGTTTTGATATGGTCAAAACCTATAATTTTTATAGTGGTAGCGTGGCTGAGGCCATTTTCGAGCCTTTGTTGCGTTATGACTATCTGGCCCGGCCTGCAATTTTGGCCCCCAATACAGCCGAGTCTTTACCCGTCGTTGAACAGGATGGCAAAGTTTATACTTTTAAAATCAAGCCAGGAATTTATTTCAGTCCGGATCCGGTCTTTCAGGGCAAGAAGCGTGAACTGCTCGCCCGGGATTATATTTATTCCATGCAAAGGGTGATGGATCCGAAAAACCATTCGCCTTCTTTTTCTTTTATTGAAGGCAAAATTCTTGG
>NZ_DFDO01000076.1:0-10838 GCF_002367915.1 Acinetobacter sp. UBA3025 | reverse complement strand
ACTTGCTTGACCAGATAACGCCGAATAATCAAATTAGTTCTTCCAAAATGAGCTCCATAAAACGAGTGCTAGTTTACCCGAATAGCAAAAATATAAAACCTAGGTGGCTCTGCCCATTGAAAATCTATTCGGATAAATGTTTCAATGCTTGAATGATTTGCAAATCTAAACAGGCGTGAAAACAAGATATGAACCTTACAATTAATACGTCATTCCCAGAGAATGGATCAAGTCAATCTTTGTTGATTTTAGTCGACTCAGAACAGATTCAAAGCGCTGCATCAACATACCAAATCAACAGCCTAGATACATTAATTGAAGCATCTCAATTCAAGGCTGGTCTGGCAGAAAGTTTAAGCCTGATTGGACAGGTCAGCCAGTCTCAGCATGCGGCCCTGATCGGCCTCGGCAAGACTGCCGAATTACAAGCGGGAAAACTGGCGAAAATTGCCCAAGCCATTATTAAAGGCTCTCAAAAAAAATTCAAACAGATTTCTGTTGATCTGACACAACTTCCACAAGAATTGCACTATCTGTTTGCATTGGCTTTAACTCAAGCCAGCTACGGCTATGACGAATACAAGTCAAAAAAGAACGAATTTATTCTGCAGCAGATTGATTTCATCGCTGCCGAAACTCCGCTAACAGCTGAACAGTTGCAATTGATTCAGGCCATTCAGACTGGTCAGAATCTGGCGCGTGATCTGGGTAATCGTCCTGGCAATATTTGTTTCCCAGAATATCTGGCAGAACAGGCGCAAGCGCTGGCGGCTCAATATCCGGACCTGCTTAAAGTAACTGTACTCAATGAACAGCAAATGGCTGACCTTGGTATGGGTGCTTTCCTTGCAGTCAGCAAAGGTTCAGACCGTCCAGGCCGTATTATCACGATTGAATATCTGGCTCACCGTGAAGAAGCACCAGTGGTATTACTGGGTAAAGGCATTACTTTTGATACTGGTGGTATTTCATTAAAACCAGGCGCTGGCATGGATGAAATGAAATACGATATGTGCGGTGCAGCTTCAGTTCTGGGCACGCTTCGTGCACTATGCGAATCTCGTTTACCAATTCATGTGGTAGGTGCGATTGCTGCAGCGGAAAATATGCCATCGGGCAAAGCCACCCGTCCAGGTGACATCGTAACGACTATGAGCGGTCAAACCGTTGAAATTCTAAACACTGATGCTGAAGGCCGTCTGGTACTCTGCGATGCATTAACTTATGTAAAACGCTTTAATCCTGCTCTGGTGATTGATATTGCAACTCTAACTGGTGCTTGTGTAGTGGCGTTAGGTTCAGTCTTGACCGGTATGTTTACACCAGACAATGAGCTGGCTGCAGAACTTGAAACCGCCGGCCAAAATGCATTTGACCGTGTATGGCGCATGCCGGTACTGGACGACTATCAGGAACAACTGGATTCCCCATTTGCTGATATTGCCAATATTGGTGGCCCTAAAGCCGGTTCTGTAACGGCTGCATGCTTCCTGCAACGTTTTACGCGTGACTATCGCTGGGCTCACTTGGATATCGCTGGTACTGCATGGAATTCAGGTCCAAATAAAGGCGCAACTGGTCGTCCAGTACCTCTATTAATGCAATTCCTGGCTAATCGCGTTCAAAAGCATGGCTAAGGTCAGCTTTTATTTATTTGAAAAAAGCCCTGAACGACAAGTGGACAGCACTTGTCGTTTATGCCGTAAAATTTTGCGTCAGCCAGAGCGCATCTGGCTGCTGTGTGCCGATCCTGCCTTACAGCAGGAACTGGATGAAAAGCTGTGGAACTTTGATCCTGCCAGCTTTATTCCACATGGAATCGATCAGCCAGATGCAACCGTCTGTATCTCGGCTCAATTACCAGAGCAGCCGGGCTGGATTATTTTTAATTTTAATCCGGAAGCACTTGAACCTGATGCGAAATTTAGTCACATTATTGAGATTATTGAAAACAATGAACCAGCCAAACAGCTGGGACGTGAAAAATATAAACAATATCGTCGCTTTGGCATTCAGCCAAATACCTTTAAGCTCTAAGTAATCACGTGAACAAGGAGATGCAAGTGGCATTAAATGTAGGTCCAGATTTTAAACAGCGCTGGTTAAACACGCCTGAGGCTGTACGTCAGACCTTTATCGATGACCTCTCGCGCATCTGTGAAGTACTTAAGCCTGAAACTGCTGTAGAAGAATGGCTCGTCCGTGACCAGCAGTTACAGAAAGAGTCTGAGCGTAAAATTGAAGCAGCGTATGCACAGCGCAAGGCCGAACTGATTGAAGAAGCACGCATTCGCAGACAACAGGCACTCGAAAAAGCCTTAGCCGAAAAACGTGCTGAAGAACAAGCCTATGCTGAACAGCTACGTCGTGATGAAGAGCGAAAATTTGCCGAGCAAACCCGAAAGCTGGCTGAAATGCGTCATATGCTGGATACTGAGGTTCAGGATTATGCCGCGCGTTATCAGAAAAATCCGGATCAGGTGCTCGACTTTGCCAAAGGTCGCTTAAATATCGACGATACCCAGATTTTGTCTGAGCTGGAAAGCTTACGGTTACGTCTGGAACTCGAAGCAGAAACTGTGATTGAACAAACCGTCAATGCACTGCGTGAGAAATTACGCGCTGCAGCCAAGGAAGAAATTGACTATATTCTGAAAAATTCTGATCTGGCTGAGTAAAGTTGATAGTCAGTTGGCTGAAAAGATTCTTTTTATTTTTCAGCCTAATCCTTCTCCTGTCTTGGTTAGTTTATTCCATCAAACTATAAAATCCACTTTAAAATTAAAACAAGTCAGCCAGTAAAAATGCGGTATTGCCAAGCAGATAGCCCGCCCCTAGCAGAGTGCTAATCCAGAGAAGACCACCGGTCACATTATAAAAACTGAAAGTCGCAAAGCTCATATGGCCAGAACCTGCCGCAAAAGGGCCGAAGGAACGTACAAAGGGAATAAAACGCGCAATTAAGATCGTCTTGCCACCATGTTTCATAAAATAATGATTGGTTTTGACCATATATTCGGGTTTGAAAAACCGTGAATGCTCATTGAAATACTTTAATCCGAGCACCCTGCCCGAATAATAATTCACGGTATAACCCAGAATCGAAGCAATCAGCAGCAATAAACCCATGGAGTGCAAGGTAATCAGGTCAGAGCTGGAACACAACGCACCGACAGCAATCAACAAACTGTCACCTGGCAAAAAGAAGAAAAACGGCGAACCTGTTTCCGCAAAAATCACCAGGAACAAAATTGCATAGATCCATACCCCATACTGCTCCAGCAATAAGGGTAAAGACTGTTCAAGATGAAGTAAAAAATCGAGCATTCGACCTGTCCACTGGGGCTAAAATCGCGAGTTGAGCTACGTATTATCCCGAAAAATAAAAAAACAGTCTAATTTTTCAATTAGACTGTCTGGTAATTGCTCAGCGGATTTATTTCAAAAAGCCATTTTCGGCTAAGAATTCCATGCTGATTTTAGACTGTTCTGTAGTTTCTGCGGCTTTGTCACCAAGCAATAAACGCTCGATATAACGCGCCAGTACATCCACTTCCAGATTGACTTTAGTGCCTAACTTCCAGGTACCAATATTGGTACGTTCGGCTGTATGTGGAATCAGATTCAGACTAAGGATGTTACCACGCAAGTGGTTAATGGTCAGGCTGATACCATCTACTGTTATAGAGCCCTTCTCTGCCAAATATTTGGCAATTTCTTTTGGTGCAGTCACTTCAAAATAAATGGAACGGGCATCGGAACGTACTACTGTAATTTCACCAACCGCATCGACATGACCAGAGACAATATGTCCGCCAAAGCGTGTAGTTGGCAGCATTGCCTTTTCGACATTTACAGGTTGGCCGACTTTCCAGTTAGCCAGTGTAGTCCGGTCCAGGCTTTCACGTGATACGTCTGCAGCATACCAGTTCTCACCCCAGTCAATTACGGTCAGACAGATGCCATTGGTGGCAATTGAATCGCCTAGATGTACATCGGACATATCTAGATCCATCTGGATGCGTAAACGCACATCACCGCCAACGCTTTGCAAGCTCTCGACCTTGCCCAGACTTTCAATAATACCTGTAAACATCTTTATTTCCTTTTTCTCTGCGCTTACCACAAGGCCAATTGGGTGCTCACGCCGGTCGTATCCACACCGCCCAGCTCAGCATAATGATGCAACTGGCTCAGTAACTGACGAATTGGCGGACCTGACTTGGCATGCGTGTCGGTAATTACAATAAATTCCAATACGCGTGCACGTTCAGACTGGCGCTGCTTACTGACACGATAACGTGGCACATCCTGAGTGAGCAAGGTTACACGGCCACGTTTCAGGTTGGCCTGCAGCAAATCTGTGGCACTGATATTACCATCGGTTGAATAACTGGTCAGGATAAAACGCGCATTAATGGTCGCCAACAAAGTTTCATAGGCTTCTTTGGCATGCTTGGATGAGTTGTACTGACTTGGACGTTCTTTACGCCATGCACGGTCAATCCCGCTCTTGAAGCCTTTAGTGTCTGGAGTCGGTAAATCCACCTGATCCCACAGCGTTAAAGCATTGAGTACATGATAGTTACTACTATAGGCATGCTGGTTATACGGTGGATCCAAATAAGCTACATCGACTTCAAAACCACTCATCTGATTGGCCAGATGCTGGGCATCGACACACCACATTTCTGCGGCAGGTCCTTGATGCTTGGCATCCTCACAGAAACGGCTTGGCGTTAACCAAAGTAGTGATTCAATGCGTTCTAGTGCAGTTTGGGTCTTACCGCCCCAACCATGATGGAAACTTTTAAATACACCTGAAGTATTGCTGACAAAACTGGCTGAATAAAGCAATGGTGCCAGCAAGGCACTCATTTCCACGTCATCAATCGCACCTTGCGCTTGCCAAGTCGCAATCTGCTGACGGATGGCATCGATACGCATGCCGTTACGGCGTTTGAAGAACAAACGGTCTCGGGTCGGATCATAGATTTCGTCATTGCGTGGACACAGATTATGCGTCACCCAGCCTTTGACTTCAGGCAGACGGTTCAGATAATCAATTGCTTTCTGATAGCCACCCAGTTCTTTAAATGCAGGTGCATCAGTACAAGCCAGAACTGCATGATTCAGCGCATGGCTATACGGCTCCCAGTCATTGGCAATCACACGATAGCCATTTTGACGTGCCAAACGTGATACTACACCGGAACCGGCAAAAAAATCGGCAAAAATCGGCGCACGGCCATCTTCACGTTTTAAGGTTCCCGTGCTCTCAAGTGCTTCCAGAATTAAGTGTAGTAAACGGCGTTTGTTCCCCAAATAAGGAACCAACTGATGGAAAAGATATTCATCTGTGGTACGTGCCGCATGGCGACGTTTGTGGTAAACCGTAGACTCTGAATTCATAGTGTCTCTTGAGAGGGAATTAACCTGAAGCGCACGTCATCACCCAAACGGGTCACGTCCTGCAACTTGAATCGAAGTTGTTCTGCCATTCGGCTGAATTCTGCATTGAACATACTACGCGCAGTTTGCCCCAATAAAGTCGGTGCAACATAACTGATGAGTTCATCCACCAGCCCTGCCTGTAAAAATGCAGTAGATAAAGTCGCACCTGCTTCCACCAGCACATCATATATCTGATGCTGCTGAACCAGTTGCTGTAATAATTCTTGTAAAGACTGAATCTCAAGTTGGGTCACACCCAGGTCAGCCAGTTCCGGACGATATGGCCCCATGACCATTACCGTTTCCGGCTGTTCCAGAATTTTGGCAGTGAGTAGCAAACGGCCTTGGCGATCCAGAATAACCCGCTTTGGCTGAACGATGCTGTTAATATCATCAACACCCTTCAGACTACGGACATTAAGCTGACAGTCATCTGCTAATACGGTTTCAATCCCAGTAATCACCGCACCAGAAATCGCACGCCAATGTTGCACATCCTGACGAGCTTCTGCACCGGTAATCCATTTCGATTCACCCGATGCCATTGCCGTACGGCCATCCAGACTCGATGCAATTTTCAAACGGACATAAGGCATCCCAGTCGCCATCGCTTTTAGAAAGCCATCATTCAGTGGATGTGCTTCATCCTCACAAACACTGACTTCAACCTTTATGCCAGCATCTTTCAGGATCTGCACGCCTTTTCCAGCGACCAGTGGATTTGGATCAGGACAGGCAACAATCACTTTAGCTACGCCTGTTTCAACCAATCCTTTAGCACATGGTGGTGTACGGCCATAATGGGCACAAGGTTCCAAAGTCACATATGCTGTTGCTCCACGTGCCTGTTCGCCTGCCTGACGCATGGCAAAGACTTCCGCATGAGGCTGACCGGCTTTAGGATGGAAACCTTCACCCACGACTACGCCATCTTTGACAATGATACAGCCGACATTCGGATTCGGTTTAGTGGAGTACTGCCCCTGACGTGCCAGTTCGATGGCACGGCGCATCCAGATTTGATCTTGAGTGAGTTCAGTCATGCTTATTCTTGAAACTCACCACGTTGCTGCATCTGTTCAATCTGACGACGAAAGGCTTCGACATCCTGGAAATCCTGATACACCGAAGCAAAGCGGACATAAGCCACGTGATCAAGCGCGAATAGAGACTGCATGACAATTTCACCGATGGTACGTGATTTTACATCACGTTCACCCAGACGGCGAATCTGCAACTGGATATCACTCAGCACCGTTTCAATCTGTTCTTGCGTCACAGGACGTTTCTGCAAGGCATGCATCAGTGAACGGCGTAATTTGGCTTCATCAAAGGGTTCATTCTTACCATCAGATTTGATGACACGTGGCATCACCACTTCATAACTTTCAAAGGTGGTAAAGCGTTCATTACAACTGACACATTCACGACGGCGGCGAATCTGGCAACCTTCAGCGGCCAGGCGTGAATCAATCACTTTACTGTCTGGTGTATTGCAAAATGGGCAATGCATAGCGGTTTAATTGAACAAATCCTGATGATTTCCGAGTGTAGCAAAAATTCTAAACTTTGTAGAGTTTTACGCAACATATAGAAAAAAAACAGCCCATATGGGCTGTTTTACACAATATATTGATTATTGTTTTAGCAGATTATTCTACACGTTCGCCATGTTGACTTAAGTCCAGACCCATGCGTTCATCATCAGAAGAAACACGGATACCGATGATCAGATCAATCACTTTAAGAATCACGAAAGTTAATACTGCAGAGTAAGCGATGGTTGCAAGTACACCTTCAACTTGAACCCAAAGTTGGCTCATTACATTTGCTGGAGCAGCATCACCCATGATGAATTCGCTTGCGAAGAATGCTGTCAGAATCGCACCAACGATACCACCCACACCGTGCAGGCCAAAGGCATCCAGAGAATCATCAGCTTTCAGTGTACGTTTCAGAGCAGTAATACCCCAGAAACATACCACACCACCGATCAGACCCATTGCCAGGGCACCACCGACAGTGACAAAACCAGCTGCTGGAGTAATTACCACCAGACCTGCTACCGCACCAGAAGCCCCACCTAATACAGATGCTTTACCACGTACTACTTTTTCAGTAATTAACCAAGAGATCGCTGCTGCCGCTGCTGCAACTTGAGTTACGATCAGCGCATAACCTGCAGAACCATTTGCACCCAATGCTGAACCACCGTTGAAGCCGAACCAGCCTACCCAAAGTAAGCTTGCACCGACTACAGTTAAAGTCAGGTTATGTGGCGCCATTGATTCACGGCCAAGACCCATACGTTTACCAAGCATGTAGGCTGCAACCAGACCCGCTACACCTGAGTTGATGTGAACGACTGTACCACCAGCAAAGTCAAGCGCGCCGTCGTTGCCTAACCAGCCGCCACCCCATACCCAGTGAGTAATTGGCGCATAAACTAGAATCACCCAAAGTGCAATGAATGCCACAAAAGCACCAAACTTCATACGTTCCGCGATTGAACCGCTGATGATGGCAACCGTAATGATGGCAAACGTCATTTGGAAGATCACGAACAGGATTTCAGGAATCGTGCCTGAAAGCGCATCGGTGGTTATTCCAGCCAGCATGAGCTTGTCCAGACTGCCGATAAAGGCATTTCCTTCACCAAAGGCCAATGTATAGCCAATCACGACCCAGGCAATACTGACTACGGCTGCAGCAACAAAGCTGTGTGCCATTGTTGCCAGCACATTTTTCTTACGGACCATACCGCCATAGAACAGGGCTAAACCTGGAATGGTCATCAGTAATACAAGGGCTGTTGAAGTGAGAATCCAGGCTGTATCACCAGTATCGAGAGTGGCTTCTTCTTCTGCAGGCGCTGCTGGTTCCGCTGGCGCCACTTCAGCAATCTCTGCTGTAGTTGTGTCTGTTGTTGTAAGTGAAGTATCGCCAGTCTCTGCAACAAGTGCGACTTCTTCAGTAGGTGTTGGTGCTGTTACGGCCTCTTCAGCCCACGCAACAGAACCACCTAAAAGAGCGCTGGACAAGCCGAACGCCATTAGCATTTTTTTCATTCGTATCCCCCAACCATGTTTTTTGTGAGTTATTAGGTACTCAGCAAACTTCGTGCCAAATTAAACAGCGTCTGCACCTGTTTCACCGGTACGAATACGGATGACTTGTTCTAAGTTAGTTACGAAAATTTTTCCGTCACCGATTTTGCCAGTGCTTGCAACACGAGTAATTGATTCAATTACCGAATCAACCATTTCGTCGCTGATTGCGATTTCAATTTTGACTTTCGGTAAGAAATCTACAACGTATTCAGCACCACGATAAAGTTCAGTATGGCCTTTTTGACGACCAAAGCCTTTGACTTCAGTCACAGTGATGCCTTGAACACCAATTTCAGATAATGCTTCACGCACATCATCCAATTTGAAAGGTTTTACAATTGCAGTTACGAGCTTCATGTTTGTTTTCCTTCGGCTTATTTCACCAGTAAGGTTTTATGTTCAAATTTCATGCCAAGATTCCTAAGGTCGGGGGAAATTAGAAAGCCCGGCACGATGTTTCTTGCTCTTTTATTTTATACTTATAACGTATTGGAATCTGCACAAATTGGATATTTTTTATGTGGATTTTTACAATATTACTAATCGAAGCAGCCTATATTTTATCTGAAATACTGTAAGTCACTCTTGCAGCAATGCTACACTGTCCGCGCATTTATATGGCGATGGATCGGATTATGATTGAAACCCTGTTACAAGCAATTTTGCAGCAAGTTGAACAACCTAAAAAGGACTTGGAGCACAACTTGCGTGCCCTGCTCAATGAAGCCGTTAGCAAAATGGATTTGGTGTCTAAAGAAGAGCTCGAACGTCAACGCACTGCCCTAAATAATGCTAATCAGCGTTTAAATGAGTTACTAAAACAAGTCGAAGAGCTAGAAGAAAAAATCTCGATTAAAAAATAAGCACAACTACAGTGCACAAAAGACACGAGAACAATAAAAATAATGCACTATATTGGAACAACAATATGTCTTTTGCCAAAATTTATACGCGAGGCCTGTTAGGCCTGCATGCACCTTTAATTGAAGTCGAAGTTCATGTCAGTTCTGGCATGCCTTCCCTCACCATTGTGGGGCTTCCTGAAGCCGCAGTCAGGGAAAGTAAGGATCGGGTTCGATCAGCTATTCTGAATAGCGGCTTTCAGTTTCCGACCAAACGCCTGACCATTAATCTGGCACCTGCCGATCTACCTAAAGATGGCTCACGTTTGGACTTGCCGATTGCGCTAGGAATTTTAGTGGCCTCAGGGCAGCTTCCAGAAAATTGCACAGATGACCTTGAATTTATTGGTGAACTGGCCTTAGATGGTCAATTGCGGCCAGTAACAGGAATCCTGAGTATTGCAATCGCCTGCCAGCAGGCACAGCATCAACTGATCTTGCCTAGTCCGAATGCTCAGGAAGCCTCTCAGCTTCCGGATTTTCAGGTATTTGCTGCCAATCATTTACAGGAAGTCTGTGCACATCTGGCTCAAGCGGAAACCTTGCCCCCGTTTAAGACCAGTCCATTAGATCAGCACTCTTTTTATAAATTTGATCTTGCGGATGTGAAAGGACAATTGCGACCACGACGTGCCTTGGAAATTGCAGCTGCAGGTGGCCATTCCCTGCTGTTCCGCGGCCCACCCGGTACAGGTAAAACCTTATTAGCATCGCGCCTCGCCAGTATTTTACCTCCCTTAAATACTCAGGAAAATCTGGAAGTTGCTAGTATCTATTCAATTGCCAATGCCAATCATCCCTTTGGCCAGCGGCCATTTCGGGCACCGCATCATACTGCGTCTGCCATTGCACTGGTCGGCGGTGGCTCACATCCTAAACCTGGAGAGATCACACTGGCACATTTGGGCGTTTTATTTCTAGACGAACTGCCTGAGTTTGACCGCAAGGTTTTAGAAGTATTACGTCAGCCGCTTGAGTCCAAAGAAATTGTAATCTCACGTGCTTCCCGGCAAATTACTTTTCCAGCCAACTTTCAGTTGGTGGCAGCCATGAATCCCTGTCCATGCGGTTATGCATTTAATCAGGACAGCCGCTGTCAATGTTCACCTGAAAGCATCAAGCGTTATCAGAACCGGATTTCTGGTCCATTACTGGATCGGATTGACCTGCATATTGACGTACCACCTTTACAGGCACAGGAGTTACAGGACAATAAACCCGTCGAAAACTCTGAAACCGTCAGACAGCGTGTGATCACCGCCTATAATATTCAGATCGAACGGCAAAACGCCTTAAACATGAGTCTTAGTCCGAAACAACTGGAACAATATGCCCCTCTCGATCCACCAGCTCAGAAAATGATTGAACTGGC
>NZ_DFDO01000184.1:0-3179 GCF_002367915.1 Acinetobacter sp. UBA3025 | reverse complement strand
AACACCCAGTTCACGTGCAATGATTGCAGCGTGACAAGTACGACCACCACGGTTGGTCACAATTGCAGCAGCACGCTTCATCACCGGTTCCCAGTCCGGGTCAGTCATGTCAGATACAAGTACGTCACCGTCTTGTACTTTGTCCATTTCTTTAATTGAAGTTACGATGCGGACTTTACCAGAACCGATACGTTGACCGATTGAACGACCTTCACAGATTACAGTACCGCGTTGTTTTAACAGGTAACGTTCCATCGTGCCGACATTTTCACGGCTCTTCACAGTTTCAGGACGTGCCTGAACGATGTAGATTTTGCCGTCATCACCGTCTTTCGCCCACTCAATGTCCATTGGAGAACCGTAGTGGTTTTCAATGATCAGTGCTTGCTTAGCCAATTCTTGCAGTTCGTGATCATTCAATGCAAATTGTTGACGATCTGCTTTTTCTACATCAACCACAACAACTGATTTACCCGCAGCGGCTTCTTCACCATAGATCATTTTCTGGTGTTTAGAACCTAGGTTGCGGCGCAGTACAGCGTGTTTGCCTGCATTTAGCAGCGGTTTTGAAATATAGAATTCATCCGGGTTTACTGCACCCTGAACTACCATTTCACCCAAGCCATAAGAAGCTGTAATGAATACTGCATCACGGAAGCCTGATTCAGTATCTAGAGTGAACATTACACCAGCAGCACCAGTTTCTGAGCGAACCATACGTTGTACGCCTGCAGAAAGAGCAACCACGTCATGCGCAAAGTTTTGGTGTACACGGTAAGAGATCGCGCGGTCATTGTACAAAGATGCAAACACTTCTTTGATCGCGATCAGAACGTTATCGATACCACGAATGTTCAGGAAGGTTTCTTGCTGACCTGCGAAAGAAGCATCAGGTAAGTCTTCTGCAGTCGCAGATGAACGAACGGCAACCGCGATATCAGGGTTGCCGTTAGAAAGTGCTGCAAAAGCTTCACGAACTTCTTTTTCTAATTCTGCAGTAAGTGGAGTGTCAACAATCCATTGACGAATTTTAGCTCCGGTTTCGGCCAGCGCATTAACATCATCAACATTTAATTGAGCAAGTTCAGCTTGAATCTTAGCGTTCAGGCCGCTCTGTTCGAGAAATTCACGATAGGCAGCAGCAGTTGTAGCAAAACCACCAGGTACCGATACACCAGCATTGGATAAATGGCTGATCATTTCACCCAAAGATGAGTTTTTCCCACCCACGAGTTCAACGTCGTGTTTCCCTAGTTTTTCCAGACCGATTACGCGCGCTTCCAAAGTTGTTACTCCACTTTTGCTGTATTAATCACTATCTTGGCATGAAATTATCTTAAAGCGCTTAGGTTTTTGATTTTACTAAGCGACAGTCATGTAAGATCGGTTTACTATAAAGATTATATAGTACTAAGACAAATGTTTGAGGAGAATTTTAATGTCAGAAGGTAAACAAATTCAGCGGAGTGTGTTTTTTATTTCCGATGGTACTGCCATTACTGCTGAAACCCTTGGCCACTCGCTGTTAGCGCAGTTTCCGCATGTGGATTTTGACATTCATATTATCCCTTATATTAGCTCTGAAGAAGCGGCCATGAATGTGGTCACAGAGATCAATGAGCGTGCCCAAAAAGACGGTCAAAAACCTTTGGTTTTCGATACGTTGGTAGATCCCTATGTGCGAGACATTATTAATACCGCAAATGCAGTAAATCTTGATGTTTATGAAGGGCTTATTAGCAAATTATCAGAAGAACTTGGTACCGAACCTACGACTTTAGTCGGTCAGACCCATGCGGTGACCGATTCCGAGTCTTATAAGGCGCGTATTGATGCCGTACATTTTGCGCTCGACAACGATGATGGCGCGCGTACGCGTCACTATGATAAGGCTGATCTGATCCTGATTGGCGTATCGCGTTCCGGTAAGACTCCTACCTCAATTTATTTGTCTCTGCAATTTGGAATTCGTGTAGCGAACTATCCGCTAACTGAAGAAGATCTGGACGATAACCGCCTGCCAGCAGTGCTAAGACCGCATAAAAACAAGCTTTTTGGCTTGATGATTGATGCAGAACGTCTGGTTGCAATTCGTACAGAACGTAAGGCCAACAGCCGTTATGCCAGCTTTAGCCAGTGTCAGATGGAACTGCGTGCAATTGAAGGCATCTATATTTCGGAAGGGATCAAGTACCTGAATGTTTCGGAAATGTCGATTGAAGAAATCTCAACGCGTGTCTTACAGATGACAGGACTAAAACGTCGAATTGGCTAAAAAGAATTCAGAGCCAGACGGAGGTTTGGCTCTGATTTATAGATAAAAATTAATAAAATACTGCTTTCATAGAAATAAAATATGAATATTATAAGTTGTTGAAATATTCAATATTTTAATAAAAAATGTAGTGATTGTTTTTTAAACTTTTTTGCTATTCAATGAAATCAAAAATTCAATTTTGCAGAGCTAAATTTTTCCAAATACACTCCGAATTTTTAATCTTATGTGCTAAAAACAGATTAACTTGCTGATTGAAAAGTATGCACAATTAGCTCAACCTGATGTTCATCTCCATTAATACAATGAATACTATTTTCGGAAATTTTTGCAATAGGCCAGGTAATCAGCTGGCAATTTTCACGTTGCAGAGCAGCATAATAGTGATCTGATTTAAGATAAACTTTGGATGCGGCTGCAAGATTTGGCATGAGCTGGCGTCTGAGCCATAAATTCTGTACCTGATTTTCCAGATAACGTAATGACAAAATACTTTTAATCCGGTTATTAAATAGGTGTCGATTTTTAATGATCAATGGGTGATTTAATAATCGGTGCAAACCCCGTTCAGTCCCTGGCAATACAAATTGCGGATTAATCTGAAAAACTTTTACTGAGCGAGCTTGCTGGCTAATCTTGTTGAGCTGACTTACGGTAAATTGATCCGTACCAATAATCGCAATATCTTTTCCAGCACAGTCAAGTTCAGCGAGCTGGGAGGAGGGCACTTTAATGCCAGTAAAATGCTGAAAATTTTCGGGACGATTCTCAAATATACCCGCGTATGCATCCTGCTTGGTGGACATTGTTTTTCCTTGAAATTATTTAATAATTGGTCTTATTTGCTTTGTTATAGATATTAGCAAAAGCCCTAGAGCGGTAAAGTTCAAAATTTAACTTAGAC
>NZ_DFDO01000186.1:0-8168 GCF_002367915.1 Acinetobacter sp. UBA3025 | reverse complement strand
ATACCCATAAAACAAGAGGAACCTCAAATGAGCTTCCTCTTGTGAAAGATTGTGGGACAGCAATGACGCCTAAGCGTCCTTTTCTTTTCATTCAGATTAAAAACCAGTTAACAATACAATTGCCACCTGGTTCATGATCATTTCAATCACAATCAAGGCCAGAATTGCCAGGATTGGAGACAGATCGATCATCCCCATATTCGGCATGATACGGCGGAACGGTGCCAATAATGGCTCTGCAAGTTCCTGAACTACCTCAATATAAGGTGAACGGGATTGCGTAAACATCACCACCCAGCTCAAAATAATTGTTGCAAAAATCAGGTAACGACAGAAACGGATCAAATCCTGCATCATGGTAACGAAGGTCAAGATAAGCAAATGGATTGGACCATTTGGCATTCCCCCAGACAAATACATGATGCCAAAAATTTTCAGCAAATACAGCACGACCAAAAGTGCCAGTGCAGCAGTGTTCACCCGGCCTTTACCTGCAGTTGGGAAAATACGCCCGAACACATCTACAATTTTAGTCGCTTTGACAGTAGATAGAACGACAGGATTATAAGGACTCACCGCGGCCAATTGCATTAAAAAGCGGAAGAATACGAGCAAAATCGAGACGTTAATGATAATGCCAAAAATTAGCGCAGAATTTGCACCCATACTTGAACGTTCCTAAAAATTAAACTGAAGATTATTTGCTATTGTCACTGAGCTCTTGGGCCAGTTCCTGACTACGTTTTTGCGCAGCAGCAAGCGCTGCCTGAATATTCTGAGAAATTTGCGCGCGATCAAATACTTCCAATGCCGCTTGAGTTGTACCATTCGGAGATGTGACATTCTTACGCAGCTCTGCTGGTGTATTAGAACTGGTGATCGCCATTTGCGCTGCCCCCAAAGCAGTTTGCAACGTCAATGCAGTAGCTACTTTTTCATCCAGACCTAAATTCTTGCCTGCACGAATCATGCTTTCCATCATATAGAAGAAATAAGCAGGACCTGAACCGGACACAGCAGTTACAGCATCAATCTGAGCTTCTGAGTTTACCCAAATTGTCAGGCCGGTAGAAGCCAAAACCTGACTCGCCAGCTCACGGTCATCATTACCCACTTCTTCATTGGCAAATAAACCATGTGCACCAGTCTGTACCAATGCGGGTGTATTTGGCATCACACGGACAATACGGTCAGTACCCAATAGCGCAGATAGTGTTGCAATCTCGGCACCAGCGACAATTGAGATCACCAGCTTACCAGCAAGTAAACCTTGAAGTGGTTTTAACACACCAGCTAAAACCTGTGGTTTGACTGCAAACAGGACGATATCTGCATCTTTAATAGCAGCAATATTATCATCGGTGACATTGACTTCTTTTTCTGCAAGAAGTGAGCGTACTTTCTCAACCGGATCAGAAACTGTAATACGTGTTGCTGGCAACCCCTGCGAAATCAGCCCGCCAATCAAGGCTTGAGCCATATTACCGCCACCAATAAAACTAATATTACAATTTAAAGCTGCACTCATGTTTAATGCTCGTCGTTGAATTCTAAAGTTGAAGAAACCGAAATGGGTAGCCACCCCCCTGCTTCACAATATGCAGATTGAGCTAACCAAAATCCTTTAGGTGTGAACACGCCTAGCATAACATTATCTGTGCTTAATATTTGAATAGTATGCCGAGTCCAGGGAAATATTTGCGCTTCCTGAATGGCTTTTTTTAGCGGCCAGTGCCCCACCCGGCCATAGAGATGAATTTTCTCACCACCCTTTCGTTGACGCAAATACAAGGGTTGTCCTAATAAAGTGGGAGATAATCCTATCTCAGCCCTTTGAATCTTGAATTGACCAGAAGGAAGATGAACCTGATTTTTATTCTGTAAAATGATCTGCTGTTCGGCTACGTTTAGCTGTTGGTCAGCCAGATAAACTTCAGTTTTTAGGCGATGCAACTGCTGCTGATAACGCACATAGTAATAACCCGACCAATGCAGCGCTGCTTGAGCATCCTGTTTCGCCTTGATTACTTCAGTCTGTACACGCTCAACCATGTCCAGAGAGGGACGATATTGTCCTTCGCCTTTCATCCAGACCGAGAGTAACTGACGCTGCCGTGCTTTGGATAAACTTGAGAATGAAGATAGATCGAGAATTTCGGCGTTACCACAGAGTTTGAGATCCTGCTCTAATACTTCTTGCAGAATGTTTTGTGCATCCTGCATCAGTTCACTGGTACGAGCCAAGGCAGACTGCATTTTCGGATAGCGATGACTTAAGACTGGCCACAGCACCTGACGTGCCCAGGCACGGTCATAATGAGTATTCTGATTAGTCGGATCTTCAATATTCTGGATATTTAAATCTGCTGCCCATTGGCAAATCTGCTCACGAGAAATATCCAGCAGTGGCCGCCAGATGGTTAAATCTGTCCGTATATCGATCGCTTTCATGGCAGCCAGACCATCAATCCCTGCCCCAGAAAGTAAGCGCAACATTAAAGTTTCTGCTTGATCTTGCTGATGATGGGCTAAGACCAGAATTTCATCGGGCTGAAGATGCTGTAAATAAGCTTGATACCGCGATTGGCGAGCCTGTGATTCCAGATTACCGCTGGCAACATGGACCGGCTGAATGATGCAAGGAATATTTAGTTGCTGACACTGTTGCTGGACAAAAGTGCCCCATTCCCCGCTGATACTTTGCAATTGATGATCAACATAGATCGCACGGATTTTTTCCGGGCACAAAAAAAACATCAGATGCAGCAACAACATAGAATCTACGCCGCCACTGCATCCGATTAGAAATTTTTTTTCTGCAGAAAATTCCTGCAGTTGCTTTAAGATGCCAGACCTAAATTGTCGCTGCCAAACTTCATTAAACGTTGGTAACGTGCTTCGCATCGTGCTTGTGGTTCCATTGCTTGCAGTTCATTTAAAGCTTCTTTCAGGACTGCTTTCAGTTGGTACATGACTTCATCCGGATCCAGATGTGCGCCTTCACCTTCATCAACGACGTATTCAACAATGCCCATCTTCTGCAATTTTTCAGCAGTTAATGCCAAAGCTTCACTGGCTTGTTCCGCTTTTTCTGCAGTTTTCCACAGAATAGACGCACAACCTTCCGGTGAAATCACTGAATAAATACTGTGAGAGAGCATCACTACACGATCTGCCACGCCAATCCCGAGTGCACCGCCTGAACCACCTTCACCCAGAACAGTGGCAATTACAGGTACTTTCAGATTAGAAAGTTGTGCCAAACTCGATGCAATCGCTTCAGCCTGACCACGCTCTTCCGCACCCACACCCGGGTATGCACCCATGGTATCAATAAAGGTGAAGACTGGCAGATTAAAACGTTCCGCCATATCTAACAGACGCTGAGCTTTACGGTAACCTTCCGGGTTACTCATGCCAAAATTATGCTGTAATTTTTCACGGGTACTACGACCACGGTGCTGACCCACGATCATCACTGGTTGTCCATCGAAACGTGCCAGACCACCGATCATTGCGCCATCATCACCATAGAGACGGTCGCCATGCAAAGCATCAAATTCAGTGAATATTTCACCTACGTAGTCCAGAAATTGTGGACGTTCCGGATGACGAGCAATCTGTACTGTCGTCCATGCTTTTGATGGGGTAGCTTTATTTTTCATAGGTCAACCGTTTTCATCCCTATAAAGGTATTAATTAACAAATTGTTCAGATTGAACCGAGAGCTCGATCTCCCAATTTTTAAACTGCACCTGTTCGTCATGCAGTTCAGCAATCAGCAATGGCCATTGTTTGGCATCACCAGAAATGCTGAGCTGCCATTGTTGCGCATTCTTGACCTTGAGTTCAATGGCAGGAAGCATCTCATCGCTACGACTGTGATTGACCAAAACCGCCAGACGCAACAGCAAACACAGCTGTAAAAGTTTAGTTCCACCGACTTTCATCACATCATGCTTGGCATCAGCGCGCAATTTACGGCGATGGTGTGCGACCAAATGTGACAAATAATTTTGGTCTACCTGCGAAAAACCGGCAATGTCAGAATGTTGCAATAAATAGGCACCGTGGCGGTGATAACCACTATGACTGATCGCCAAACCGATTTCATGCAAATAAGCTGCACGACGAAGTAAATCACTGTCCTCGCTATACAGGCCAAGATCACCTGCTACATCATCAAACAGTTTTTGTGCAGTCTGCACTACACGTTCGGCCTGCTTGGCATCGGCATTATAACGACCAATCAAGGCATGGACCGAACGATCACGGATATCCTCATGCTTGAAACGACCCAAGAGGTCATACATCACACCTTCACGTAATGCTCCATCTGAATAGACCAGATGTGGAATATTCAGTACATCAAATACCGCATATAAAATGGCAATTCCTGCAGGCAAGACTGCACGGCGGTCATCTTTCAGACCTTCAAACTCCATGTCCGAAACATGCTTATATTTGAATAATTTATCTTTAAGTTTTTCCAGACCTTCACGGGTGAGCTGTTCTTTATCATTGCTCCAGCCCATGTTGACACAGATCTGACGGCAAGCCTTAATCGTACCACTCGAACCAACCACCGCATCCCAACCGGCAGATTTATAAGTATTGGCAATGCCTGAAATTTCTTTACGTGCCGCAGTCACTGCCTTATCAAAAGCTTTATGGGTAATTTCACCATCAGCAAAGAATTTCTTGGTAAAAGTCACACAACCCATCTGAACTGATTCGGTATGAATGGGTTCAAATTCTTCCCCGATAATCAGTTCAGTCGAGCCCCCACCGATATCTACCACCAGACGACGGCCAGTATTGGGCATGGTATGTGACACACCGAGATAAATTAGACGCGCTTCTTCACGACCAGCAATAATTTCAATCGGTTTTGGTAAAATTTCAGCCGCTTTCTGAATGAACTCATGACCATTTTTGGCTTGGCGTAATGCATTGGTTGCCACAATCCGTAAACGGTTTGGTTGTACAGAACCCAAACGTCCGACAAAACGGGCCAGACAAGCTAAACCACGCTGCTGTGCGGCTTCAGTTAAATTTTTATTTTCATCCAGTCCCGCAGCAAGCTGAACCTTTTCTGACATTGATGCGACTTTTTTCACTTCGCCATGATCCACCCGGGCAATCGCCAAATGAAAACTGTTTGATCCCATATCGATGGCTGCGAGTAATTCTTCATCAATCAAAAAATCAGACATTCTAGAAATAAACCTTTTAAGAATTGTGCTTAGAGTAATTCACAACCATGCAATTTAAAAGCCATTTGTCAGGACAATTTCGCGTAATTATTTTTTTCATTTATAGGACAATTGTATGAGGCGATGGTGACTATCGTGATCATCCATTAGACAAAACAACATTAAAGCTTGAAAATTTACAGATTCCCCTACATTGTTAAAGATGGCTATGTAATACTAATAATTATAGTTATCTTTATAAAATTAATTTTGGAGCACTCTATGTCTGGCAACATCGTAAACACTACTGACGCAAACTTCGAAGCAGACGTTCTTCAATCAGACGTTCCTGTGCTGGTTGATTTCTGGGCTGGCTGGTGTGCACCATGTAAAGCTATTGCCCCTGTACTTGAAGTATTGGCTGATGAATATCAAGGCAAAGTGAAAATTGTCAAAGTTGACGTAACATCTTGCGAACAAACTGCTGTGAATTTCAATATCCGCAACATTCCAGCTTTATTGATGTTCAAAAATGGTGAAGTCGTAGCGACTCAAGTCGGTGCAGCACCAAAATCTAAATTGACTGCATTTATTGATCAAAACATCTAAGCACTAAATGTTCAACTAAAAATACGCGACCAAAGGTTGCGTATTTTTTTCGTCTATAAATTGACAAAAACCTGTTTCTCTCTTATATTTCAACTTCAAGAGATAAAGGATGCTAAATCCTGTCAGTTTCTTACAAGACACATTACATAACATGCCGCTCGGCAATAGAAATTGTTTTCACATTTCTCTTTGAAACAATCAAACAGACCTCTGAATTGTTCTTGTGCAAATTCAATTGCTTTCGTTTGAATGCTTATATTCGGCCGAATGTTACTCCCTTTCTAACCTATACCTTAGAACTTTGATTCTATCTGACCACCTATGAATTTAACCGAACTCAAGAAAAAACCGATTGGCGAACTCATCAAGATTGCCGAGTTTATGGGCCTTGAAGGTATGGCTCGTAACCGTAAGCAAGACATTATTTTTGCCATCTTAAAACGCCATGCAATGAATGGCGAAGAGATTTTTGGTGATGGCGTTCTAGAAATTTTGTCAGATGGTTTTGGCTTCTTACGCTCTGCAGCAGGCTCTTATTTGGCAGGTCCTGACGATATCTATGTCAGCCCATCACAAATTCGACGCTTTAACCTGCGTACCGGTGATACCATTACGGGAACCATTCGTCCGCCTAAAGAAGGTGAGCGTTATTTTGCTTTGCTTAAAGTCAATCAGATTAACTACGATACCCCAGAGAATTCACGTAATAAAATCCTGTTCGAAAACTTAACTCCATTGTTCCCGACTGAACAGCTTGTGATGGAACTCGGTAACGGTACGACTGAAGATTTAACTGCACGTGTGGTCGATCTGGTGGCACCAATTGGTAAAGGTCAACGTTCAATTATCGTTGCACCACCGAAAGCTGGTAAAACCATGCTATTACAGAACATCGCGCAATCGATTGTTCGTAACAACCCTGAATGCTTCCTGATTGTGCTTCTGATTGACGAACGTCCTGAAGAAGTCACCGAAATGGAACGTACTGTTCGCGGTGAAGTGGTCGCATCTACCTTTGATGAATCACCTGCCCGTCACGTTCAAGTGGCTGAAATGGTGATTGAAAAAGCCAAGCGTCTGGTTGAGCATAAGAAAGATGTAGTCATCCTGCTGGATTCGATTACCCGTCTGGCACGTGCATATAACACAGTGATTCCTTCATCAGGTAAGGTATTAACTGGTGGTGTTGACGCACATGCACTTGAACGTCCAAAACGTTTCTTTGGTGCGGCACGTAATATCGAAGAAGGTGGTTCTCTTACTATCATTTCTACAGCCCTGATTGAAACCGGCAGTAAAATGGATGAAGTGATCTACGAAGAATTCAAAGGTACAGGTAACCAGGAAATCACGCTGGATCGCCGTATTGCGGAAAAACGTGTCTTCCCTGCGATGAATATCAAGAAATCCGGTACGCGTCGTGAAGAACGTTTAATGTCCGAAGACAAACTGCGTAAAGTCTGGATTCTTCGTAAACTTCTGCATACCCAAGATGAACTAGTCGCGATGGAATTCTTACTTGACCGCATGAAAGAAACCAAAACCAATGATGATTTCTTTGATCAAATGAAACGCAAAGCATCGAACTAAAATTATCGGAAAGGTCACCATTCAAGGTGGCCTTTTTTTATGGTTGACGTATGTTACACAATGAAACAATGTACTGAGATATCTGTAAACTTATTTTTAAGTTTTTGATTATTAAAATAAATAGATAAATAACTGTATAATTTTTATAAGCTTAATAAGCCTTTCTCCAATCTATATCTTTCAATTAATTGTTATTTTCTGTTAAAAAACCCTTAATTTTTATCGTTTTTTCACTGTTTTTGATACTCCCCTAGTAGCAATTAAAAATGCGCAGTGATAGCATATTTGCAGACCAGTTAGACTGCTCCTGCGTTGTTAGTCCCTAACACTATTAGGAATAATAAAAGCATATTACAGCCTGACTTTGGTTTTTTTTAATCTCAATTTTTTAGAGAGTGATGCCATGTTATTCAAAAAAATCGCTATTGCTGCTGCAGTTGCTACTACTTTAGCTTTCGTTGGTTGTGCTAAAAAAACTGAAGATGCTGCTGCTGACGCTAACCAAGCTGCATCTGAAGCTGTAGAAGCTGCTTCTGAAGCTGAAGCTGCTGCTGACGCTGCTGCTGTAGAAGCTACTTCTGAAGTTGCTGCTTCTGACGCTGCTGCTGTTGCTGAAGCTAACGCTGCTGCTGCAGTTGCTACTGACGCTGCTGCTGACGCTACTGCTGCTTCTGAAGCTGCTGCTCAATAATCTTTTAGATTATTCAGTACAAAAAAAAGAGAGCCTTTGGCTCTCTTTTTTTATTTTAAATACTGTCCCGTCCTGAAATAAGT
>NZ_DFDO01000007.1:0-14302 GCF_002367915.1 Acinetobacter sp. UBA3025 | reverse complement strand
CCATTATGGCGAATGTTGCCTATACAGTAAGGAATATAATTCGATTCTTCTTGCAATGGTTCAGATTCTGTCATAACCGTGATATTTATAATTTGACTTAGTTTTTATATACAAAAGTGGAAAAACTTTCAAGACTTTCACCACGAGATTCTAAAAGTGGAAGGTTTGTCATCAGAAAAAAGCCTTTTAGCCGTTTTTTTGTTTTTAAAGTGGAATTAAATATAATATTTCCACTCTATAGTGACAGATCTTCCACCTTTAGCCGCAAGATTACAGTCCAGAATGCCTATTTTTACTTTTTTTCATCCAGATTCAGGTAGGTTAAGTCAGATAGAAACCCTGATGTGACAAGGCTTCCACCTTTCAGTTAGATTTTAAAGGTATAACTGCACATATAATCATAAGGAAATATCCAATAAAAACAGATTATCCACAGGTCAAGAATATACAGTGACAACCTCTCCACCTTTAAAGCTTAGTTATGAGACTTTATTAACATCTTAAATATTTGTTTTATAAATTATTTTTAAATAAAAATAGCATTTTAAAAAATAGCAGTGACAAACCTTCCACCATAGTGACAAACCTTCCACTTTACGGTGACAAACCTTCCACTTTACGGTGACAAACCTTCCACTTTACGGTGACAAACCTTCCACCTTACAGTGACAAACCTTCCACTTTACGGTGACAAACCTTCCACTTTTAAAACCACAAGCATTTGTTTTATATACCAAAAATATGCTCCTAATTATTAATTAGCTAAATAACTAATTATTCTAATTATTAATTAAGCTAGCTTAGTTAAAGATTTATTTTTTAAGCTGTTTTACATCTGAACAAACAGGATTTATAAATTTAAAAACTATAGTAAGATGAACGAAAGTTATTTATATTACTAGACATTCAAATACGGAAGCATCTGACACGCATGTCTGCAAAAATTATTACTGTTGCTAACCATAAAGGCGGATGTGGCAAAACAACGACTGTTGTACACCTAGCCTCAGAACTTGCCAACTTGGGCAATAAAGTTCTAGTGATTGATTTAGATCCTCAGGCAAACGCAAGTTTACATATTGGGATTCAGCATCCAAGTGAAATTTCTGTCACCACAGCAGAATTATTGGTCGGTGATATTTCATTATTAGCTGATGCATTACAAGAAGAAACGAACTTCGAAAAAGTATCATTAATTTACGGATCATTAAATTTAGGAAAAACAGAAGACCAGCTGAAAGAAGAAGCACCACGTCCTTCTGAAGAACTTAATATCAAGCTAGAACTCTTAAAAGACCTTTATGACTTCATACTGATTGACTGCCCACCAAGCTTGAAACTTTTAACCAGTAATGCACTGGCATCTTCAACCCATGTCATTATCCCGATCGAATCTGGATCACAATATGGCTTGTACGGGGTTACAGATCTTTTAAATCATCTGGAAAAGATCAAGCGTATTAATCCAGACTTGGCGCTCTTAGGCGCCTTGCTGATTAAGCATGATGAGCGCCAAAATGTATGTAAACTGATTCGGGATGAGGCATTAAAACAGGTTGGTAAAATTTTAGAAACTACGATCCCTCAAAGTACTAAGGTCAATCAGGCAGCAATTTTGCAGCAACCCTTACTCAAAGTAGAAAAAAATTCAAAAGTACGTAAGGCCTTTGAAAGCCTAGCCACTGAAATTGTAGCTAAAGTATAAATTGAGGTCGTTATGGCAAGCACCAAAGAGCTTTTAGCTCAGAAATTGAAACTGAATACTGAGAAACACCAACAGGCACAAAAAGATAATATTAAAGAGTTAAAGGAGTTTAGGCGTAATGTTCCAATTGAGGACATTAGCCGAAGTCCAAACCAGCCGCGCAAAATATTCGAGGAATCGGAATTAAAAGAACTGGCTGATTCTATTGAAGAAGTCGGTCTTTTGCAGCCGATTACTGTCCGTAAACTGGATAACTTGAAATATGAGCTCATTGCAGGCGAGCGACGCTTGCGTGCACATCAGTTACTGGGTAAATCGGTGATTGAAGCGATCATTGTGGATGCCAATAATGAAGAAGCTTCATTATTAACTTTGGCGGAAAATCTAAAACGCCAAGATCTGACAGATTATGAAGTTTTTGTTGGCCTGAGCGCATTGGATGAAAAATTAAAGAAAAACAAGCAGCGTTTGGCCAATTCTCTGGGATTGAACCGCGAAGATATGTACAAATATCTGGCCTATGAAAAGTTGCCACAAGTTATTTTAAATGATCTTGAGCTCAATCCTGGCTTACTGGGTCGTACTGCGGCAACAGCATTTAAAAAATTTTTGTCGGATCATATACAGGAACTATCTGCGGCGGAAGCTGCCTTGCTTCAAGGCTGGGAGAAAGTAAAAGACAAAAAGCTTGAGCAGACCAAAGTGACAGCTTATGCGGAAAAATTATTAAGTCAGGACCCGGAAAAACTGACGAACACCTCAGTCGTAAGAAAAATCGAATACGATGGTAAGATTGCAGGAAATATCAAACTTAACCAGAAGCAGCTTAAGGTCTCGCTCAATATTTCCCATATTGATGAAACAAGTCTGTCCCAGCTAGAAAGCCTGTTAAAAGAGCTGATCCAGAAAAGTGAAAAAGTGTAGCAAGTTGCTACACTTTTTAGTTGAGCCAGGAAAAAGAGGTGAATGCGTAATTCTGAATTAGTAGTTTTCTTCACAAAAACCAAGGTTATGCTATGATTTTTAAATAATTATTATTTTCGTAAAAGAAATAATTTATAACAACAAAAATCTTTAAAAGGTTTTTTTATCTATAAAAAAAATGAATAATGAATAAAACATAAACCACCAATAGGGCAGAGATGACCAAGAATTATTATGAAATATTAGGTGTATCTCGAGATGCAACTGTTGAGCAAATTAAAAAAGCTTATCGTAAACTTGCCAGAAAATATCATCCTGATATTAGTAAAGAAGCTGATGCAGAAGAGCGTATGCAAGAGTTAAACATTGCCTACGATGTGTTAAGTAATGATGAAAAAAAAGCAGAATATGATTTTGAATTAGACCATCCACAGAATAGCCAGGGTAGGGATGCTCATCAATATTATTCAAATATGGGCGGACAGGATTTTTCAGGGTTTGAAGACTTGTTTGGTCGCTTTGGTGGTGGTTTTGGTGGTTTCAATGAACAGCGTTATCAGGGGCGAGCATCCTATAGAGGTGATGATCAACACGCGACTCTAGAAGTAGATTTGGATGTTGCATTCCATGGCGCAACGCAAAATGTCACTTTACAGATTCCAACTATCAATGCGTACGGGCAAGCAGAAGTACAGCGTAAAGTCTTAAAAATTAAAATTCCAAAAGGCATGAAAGCAGGGCAAAAAATTCGTTTAACCGGCCAGGGACAACCGGGTATTCATGGGGGTGAGAATGGCGATCTGTATATTGAAATTCAATATAAAGCTACAGATTCAACTTATGTTGAAAACTCGGATGTCTATCATCATCTGAAGATTAGTCCATGGGAAGCAGCACTTGGACAATCGATTACGGCAAGCTTACCCAATGGTAAACAACTCAATATTCAAATTCCAAAAAATGCCAAAACAGGTCAACAATTACGTTTAAAAAATCAGGGGATTCCTGCTAAAGATGCAGGGCATTTATTTCTCATCCTCGATATTGTGCAACCAACTGCGCAAACCGAACAAGAACAACAAGCTTATGAAGCATTTGCAGCAGCATTTCCAAACTTTAAGCCGAGATCATCATAAGGAGTAAAATTATGACGACAGTTAAATATTATGAGGTGGTCTTAGAAGATATCCAACAGGTAGAAGTTATAGATGAGCAACAATATTATGATTTAAATAGTTTTGCTCAACTTTGTGGTCAAAGTCCTGAATGGATTCTGCAACTGATTGAATACGATATTTTGCCGAATCGTGTAAATGCATCAGATTTATATTTTTTAGTGGATGATGTGGCACGTGCACAAAAAGCGTATCGTTTACAGCGTGATTTTGATGCAAGTTTTACTGCTGTAGCTATGATGTTGGATTTAATCGAAGAATTAGAGAAACTTCGACGTTGATGACACTGAACAAAGTAATACGCTGGTCAATTTAGCTTATGTCCTTAGGGGATGGGCAGAAACGTTGTTGATGCCAGATTTGAACTGTCGGCAATTCTCTGGAAAAATGCCCTGGCAGCCCTGCATTTAACTGGCTAGCGCAATCCTATAATAAATAATAACAAACCCACCGCTCAGTTAGCATACAGTAAGTAAAGAAGTAGTTGACTGTGATCATAAAAATAACAGCTCAAGCCGGAGGGAAGCTAGATGGCCAAGTATAGTGATATCAATAGTTTTAATACCTTAGAAACATTAACCGTCGGTTCAAAACACTATCAGATTTTCAACCTGTCCAAATTGCAAGTGCAATTAGGTGACCTGTCCCGGCTTCCCAAGTCCTTAAAAGTCTTGCTGGAAAATTTACTACGTTTCGAAGATCAACTCACGGTGAAAACCGAGCATATTTATGCCTTGGCAGGCTGTTTAAATAAACGAACTTCAGAACAGGAAATCCAGTATCGTCCGGCACGGGTACTGATGCAGGATTTTACCGGTGTTCCCGCAGTGGTTGATCTTGCTGCGATGCGTACAGCGGTGGCCAAAGCCGGCGGTGATCCGGAAAAAATTAATCCGCTGTCACCCGTGGATTTGATTATTGATCACTCGGTGATGGTCGATTACTTTGCCAGCCCGTAAGCTTTTGAGCAGAATGTCGCCATTGAGATGCAACGCAACGGTGAGCGCTACCAGTTTCTGCGCTGGGGGCAGGCGGCGCTCAATCAGTTTCGCGTGGTGCCGCCAGGAACCGGGATTTGCCATCAGGTCAATCTGGAATATCTGGCACAAGTGGTATGGAGCAATGAGATTGATGGGCAGCGCTTTGCCTATCCTGATACCTTGGTCGGTACTGATTCACATACCACCATGATCAATGGCTTAGGCGTGTTAGGTTGGGGCGTAGGCGGTATTGAGGCGGAAGCGGCCATGTTGGGTCAACCGATCTCCATGCTGATTCCAGAAGTAATCGGCTTTAAGCTTACCGGTAAACTCAAAGAAGGGATTACAGCAACTGATCTGGTGCTGACCATTACCCAGATGCTGCGCCAAAAAGGCGTAGTTGGAAAATTTGTCGAATTTTATGGCGATGGCCTAGCAGATTTACCCCTGGCGGATCGTGCCACGATTGCGAATATGGCACCCGAATATGGCGCTACCTGTGGCTTTTTCCCTGTTGATGAGGTGACGCTTTCCTATTTACGTTTAACCGGACGTCAGCCGGAAAGAATTGCCTTGGTAGAGGCCTATAGCAAGTTGCAAGGATTATGGCGCAATCCGGGAGATGAGCCCGTCTTTACCGACATGCTGGCTTTAGATATGTCGACGGTAGAAGCCAGTCTGGCAGGTCCGAAGCGCCCGCAGGATCGTGTACTCTTGTCACAAGTGCCACAAACCTTTCATGCCTTCATGGATCTGACCTTAAAACCGGTCAAGGAAGAAAAAGATCGTCTGGAAAATGAAGGAGGGGGAGGTACGGCGGTTGAAGCTAAACAGGCCAACCTGCCCCATTAAAATGTTTTTTGTATGATTGAGGGTAAAAAATATCCGTTGCAGCATGGTGATGTGGTGATTTCAGCCATTACCTCTTGTACTAATACCTCGAATCCCAGTGTCATGTTGGCAGCAGGGCTATTGGCCAAAAAAGCAATCGAAAAAGGTTTGCGGCGAAAACCCTGGGTGAAAAGTTCACTGGCTCCAGGTTCCAAAGTGGTCAGTGATTATCTTGACGCTGCAGGGTTGATACCTTATTTGAATCAACTGGGTTATAACCTGGTGGATTATGGTTGTACCACCTGTATTGGTAATTCGGGGCCTTTACCTGAAGTGATTGAAGAAGCTGTGCAATGTTTTGATTTGAATGTAGCCTCAGTACTCTCCGGCAACCGTAATTTTGAAGGACGGGTGCATCCTCTGGTGAAAACCAATTGGCTCGCCTCACCACCTTTGGTGGTTGCCTATGGTCTGGTCGGGAATATTCGAACTGATCTCACGACTGAGCCGATAGGTGAGGGTTTTGATGGCCAGGCGGTTTATTTAAAAGATATCTGGCCGACACAGGGAGAAATCGATGCCGCACTGCAGAATGTGAATACCGAGATGTTCCATAAAGAATATGCAGAAGTTTTTGAAGGAGATGCCAAGTGGAAAGCAATCCAGATTCCCCAAAGTCAAACTTATGCTTGGGATGAACAATCCACCTATATCCGGCATCCTCCCTTTTTTGCAGAAATTGATCAGCCGGTGCGACCAATTCAGCCGATCAGCCAGGCAAGGATTTTGGCGGTACTAGGTGATTCCGTCACGACGGACCATATTTCCCCGGCGGGCAATATCAAACAAGATAGTCCGGCCGGAAGATATTTGCAGCAACAGGGGGTTGATGTAAAAGACTTTAACTCTTATGGCTCCCGTCGTGGTAATCATGAAGTGATGATGCGAGGTACCTTTGCTAATATCCGTATCAAAAACGAAATGCTGGGTGGCGAGGAGGGTGGCAATACCCTGCATATTCCAAGTGCAGAAAAACTCTCGATTTATGATGTGGCAATGCGCTATCAGGCAGAACAAACCCCACTTCTGATTATTGCCGGGAAAGAATATGGCACCGGTTCCTCACGTGACTGGGCGGCCAAAGGTACCAACCTGTTAGGGATAAAAGCAGTGATTGCTGAAAGTTTTGAGCGGATTCACCGTTCCAATCTGGTCGGTATGGGAGTGTTACCATTACAGTTTGTGGAGGGTCAGAACCGGCAGATCTTGAACCTCAGCGGGCATGAAACCCTATCAATTCTAGGCTTGTCGGATGATATTCATCCGCATCAAATGTTGGATGTAGAAGTGCAACATACCGATGGTACATATAGCCATTTTCAGGTGTTGTGTCGTATTGATACCTTGAATGAGGTGCAATACTTTAAGGCTGGTGGGATCTTGCACTATGTCTTGCGCAATTTGCTCGCTTCCTGAATTGAATGATGAAAAGACCCGACACCTGCCGGGTTTTTTTGTGTCTGTAAGAAGGCTACGGAGAAAATCAGTAAAATAGCGACAAATACATGAATAATTGCGTCGTTAATTCTCTCATAAATAACTGAGGTTAAAAGTGGAAGTTTTTACTTGCCATTCCATTAAACCTGCCCGTATTGCTTTGTCAGCATTATTCCAGGCTTGACCTTAATGTGTTTAAAAAATAGCCTAAGCAAAATAAAAGCTTAATAATTTAATTTTCTAATAATGGTATGGTCTTAGCAATCGCAACTTGACATCCTCTCCCCCTTAAAAGATGTTGCTGATATTTTGTGAGAGCTAGCTAGCATACATTCAAAGCGAACCGAAGTTCGCTTTTATTTCACTTCTTAAAAGAACCCGGCTGGTTTGGTCGAATAGCTGACTAGCAAGTTTTTAGTCTGCTGATAATGATCCAGCATCATTCTATGATTCTCACGCCCAATCCCTGATTTTTTATAACCACCGAAAGCCGCATGGGCAGGGTAGATGTGATAACAGTTAGTCCAGACCCGACCTGCTTGAATAGCACGGCCTGCACGGTAAGAGGTATGCGCTGAGCGTGACCAGACACCGGCACCAAGTCCATAAATCGTATCATTGGCGATCTTGATCGCATCATCGAAGTCTTTGAAGGTGGTCACAGCCAGTACAGGCCCGAAGATTTCTTCCTGGAAGGTCTTCATGTCATTGGTGCCTTTAAAGATGGTCGGTTCAATATAGAAACCTTGACCGACTTCCTGACGTGCTTCACCACCAGTCAGGATCTGTGCACCTTCTTCACGGCCAGTGGCAATACAGCCCAGAATCTTGTCCTGCTGTTCCTGAGAAGCTTGCGCGCCAATCATAGTATCAGTATCCAGTGGATGACCGGTTTTAATGCGTTGTACCCGTTCTACTGCACGCGCTAAAAACTCATCGGCAATACTTTCCTGTACCAAGGCCCGGGAAGGGCAGGTACAGATTTCACCCTGGTTCAGGGCAAACATGGCAAAGCCTTCCAGAGCTTTGTCCAGATAATCGTCTTCCTGATCCATAATGTCGGCAAAGAACAAGTTTGGTGATTTACCGCCAAGTTCCAGAGTCACTGGAATAATATTTTCAGTCGCATATTGCATGATCATCTGACCCACGGCGGTTGAACCGGTAAAGGCAATCTTGGCAATGCGTGGATTGGTCGCCAGTGGACGGCCGACTTCGACCCCATAGCCATTGACGATATTCAATACGCCCGGCGGCAAAATGTCCTGAATCAGTTCAGCTAGCACCAGAATACTGACCGGAGTCTGTTCTGCAGGTTTCAGCACAATACAGTTGCCTGCAGCCAAGGCTGGCGCGAGTTTCCAGGCGGCCATCAGAATCGGGAAGTTCCAGGGAATGATTTGTCCGACTACACCAAGCGGTTCATGAAAATGGTAGGCGATAGTATCTTCATCAATTTCGGAAATGCCACCTTCCTGAGCCCGGATACAGCCGGCAAAATAACGGAAATGGTCAATGGCCAGTGGAATATCGGCAGCCAGCGTTTCACGGATCGGTTTTCCATTGTCCCAGGTTTCTGCTACAGCCAACATTTCCAGATTTTGTTCCAGACGGTCGGCAATTTTCAACAGAATATTGGAGCGGGTGGTCGGCGATGCTCTGTTCCATTGTTCTTTGGCTTTGTGCGCTGCATCCAGGGCCAATTCAATGTCTTCTACAGAAGAACGCGGAACCTTGGTAAAGACTTTGCCATCTACCGGAGAGATGTTGTCAAAGTATTCACCTTTGACCGGAGTGACCCATTCGCCACCAATGAAATTATCGTATTGTGCTTTAAAATGAACTTTTGAATCAGGTTGATTAGGATCGACGTAACGCATATGTATTTCCTTTGCTTATTTTCGTGTGACCAAACTGCTTCTACAGCTTTGGTATAAGGTACTTATGTACGCTATTTGATTAACATAACTGGTATAAGGTTGGAGAAAGGTTGGAGTGAAGCAGGTTTACACTCTTTTCGATCCATCTAAAAAATAACGATTACAGCGGATGTAAATCATGAATTGTTGTGAGAATAAGGAATGATGACAAAACAAGATTTGATGCAGAAAAGGCGCGATGCTGATCAGTTTCGGCAAAGCAGCAGTTTGTCTCCCTTGCATGCAGAGCAACTGGAACAAAGTATTGCCAGCTCTTGGCAACGTTCATCTTCGGCCGAAATCCCTAAGAGTCGTTTAGCAGCACCGCTGACAGATGTAAAAAAGACTGCCTCTTCTTCAACTTTAGCCCACGCACTTCGCCATTGTGCACAGGATTTAAAACATATTGCTGAACAGTCATCTATGGTGCTGGCGGTTGGAGATATCGGCAGTACCATCATTTGGGCAGCCTCTAGCCCACAAATGCAAAGTGCTGCAGAAAGTGTACACTTTATTGAAGGAGGGCAATGGCGTGAAGAGCTAGTCGGAACTAATGCACTGGCATTGTCCTTAAAAACTCAACAATCTAGCTGTGTCTTTTCCAGTGAACATTACATGTCCTCGATTCATGATTGGGTTTGTTACGCCGCTCCGATTATTGATCCCTATTCAAAACAGGTTTTAGGTGTCATTGACCTTTCTACCACTTGGCAAAAGCATAATAGTTTGGCACTGTTGGCTGCTGAGCGCTGTGCCACAATCATTCAGTCTGCCTTGCAGGAATGTCAAAAACAGCGCTTATTTATCCGGGCTTTTACAGTGCCACAAGTACTGTTTAATGGTAAAGTTTTAGTACTTACTCCTCGCCAGATTGAAATTCTGACTATTCTAGCCTTATGCCCGCAGGGTCTGAGTCTGGACACCTTGCATCAAGCCTTATATGGTGAACGTAAAGTCAGTATCGGTACTCTAAAAGCAGAAATGTCGCAGCTGCGCGATATATTGGGTGGCATGCTTGGCTCTAGACCTTATCGATTACTGGCGCATGTAGAGGCTGACTTTTTACTGACAGAGCAATCTCTGGATGCTGGATATATTGATTCCGCCTTGAAGTTGTGTACCGGTGTATTTCTGGCCAAAACAGAAAGTCCATTTTTATGTGCTTGGCGCGATTGTCTGGAATCACGTTTAAGTGATGCTATTTTCAAAGCAAATGAAACCGATGTGTTGCTGAAACATGTGGCACATTTCCCTGAAGCGATTGATGCGGTAGAACGCCTGATTGAGCTGATGCCCAAAACCCATCCTGTCCATCAAACCCTGTTAAAATATAAAAATCTTTAAAAGCCGGAGCATCGATCGGTAGAAGGCTAAAACAGCAAAATCCTGGAATATGGAGCATCATCTTTGCTTACTGCGGGTTAGCTTATCAATTTAGCCTGAATCCGATTTTAAAATTTTATCAAATGGAGTGTAAAGTGCTGTCCTTCAGGGCAGAGAGATAAGCGACACGACATGACATGTCGTTGGATTTTTTTAAAATCAACACCTTTAATTTAACATGAGCTAATATAAGCCCATGAAAACACTTAAATTACGTATAAGAGACAAACATTGCAAGATGCTAGACCAATTAGCATCTGAGGTAAACTTTGTCTGGAATTATGTCAATGATTTAGGGTTTAAACATTTAAAAAGAAAAGGTGAATTTCTATCAGCTTACGATGTAGCGAAATACACAAAAGGCGCATCTAAAGAATGCAACCTACATAGTCAAACCATTCAGGCTGTGACAGAAGAATTAGTAACAAGACGCAAGCAATTCAAAAAAGCAAAGCTAAAATGGCGTGTAAGTAACAAGAAATCAGCAAGGCGCTCTCTTGGTTGGATACCCTTTAAAAAGGTAGCCATCAAATCTGCTGATGGATCTGTTCAATACGGTAAGCACCAATTCAAGCTATGGGACAGCTACGGATTAAGCCAATACCGCATTAAAACAGGCTCATTTGTTGAGGATAGTCGTGGTCGCTGGTATGTCTGCCTGGTGGTGGATTCACCTAAGCAAGCCAAACCAACCGTAACGAAAGCGATTGGTATTGATCTTGGCTTAAAAGATATTGCGACCTGTTCTGATGGTACAGTCATTTCCAATCCCAAGTTCTATCGCAAGTACGAGCAGAAATTAGGAATTGCTCAACGAGCGAGAAATAAAAAGCGTGTTCGTGCATTACACGCCAAAATTGCAAACTGTCGTAAAGACCATTTGCACAAGGCCAGTACCCAACTTGTGAGGGAAAATGCACTGATTGTTGTAGGTGACCTGAGTGCTAAAAAGCTTGTAAAAACTAAAATGGCAAAATCGGTTTTAGATACAGGGTTTTCAAAACTTAAAACAATGCTCAAGTATAAATGCGAGAACGCAGGGGTAATGTTTGAGGAAGTCAATGAAGCCTATACCACCCAGATCTGCTCGTGCTGCAAGCAAATATCAAGCAGTAGTCCGCAAGGTAGGGTTGATCTTGGAATAAGAGAATGGACATGCCAGAGTTGCGGTACAGTCTGGCAGCGGGATTTAAATTCCGCATTGAACATTCTTGCGCTTGGGCATAAGCGTCTAGCAGTAGGAATCTCCTTCTTTTAAGGGGGAGAGGATGTCAAGAAGGGGGAAGGATCAGCCAAGAGCAGAAAAATGGGTTCTTTCTCTTGGCATACTTCCTTAGAAAGCGAAACAGGGGCTGCTAAAAATGTAAGTCAGATGATTGGAGAGATGACTTACAGGAAGGCATTACATTGCCGCTTTAAAAATATCCACCACTTGAGCATGATTGGCCTTACGTGGATTGGTCAACATGCAGGCATCTTTTTGTGCATTTTCCGCCATGATGGCCAAGTCAGCTTCTTTTACATTCAATTCCGTCAGCCCAGATGGAATACCAATTGAAGCCGAAAGCTGACGAATGGCGCCAATCGCTTCATAAGCTGCTTCAGTTACGGTTAAGCCTTCTGTATTCACCCCCATCAATTGCGCAATTTTGGCATAACGTTCAGGACAAGCAATCAGGTTAAATTCACAAACATGGGGGAGCAGAATTGCATTACAAACACCATGCGGCAAGTTGTAGAAGCCTCCGAGCTGATGTGCCATCGCATGCACATATCCTAAAGAGGCGTTGTTAAAGGCCATTCCGGCAAGATATTGGGCATAGCTCATGGCATCCCGTGCTTCCAGATTATCCCCATTCGCCACTGCCGGGCTAAGCCATTCGCTGATCATGGTAATCGCCTTTTCTGCACAGGCATCAGTGATTGGATTTGCTGCTGTAGACACATAGGCTTCTACTGCATGCGTCAAGGCATCCATACCTGTTGCCGCAGTCAGCCCTGCAGGTTTGGCCAACATAAGTTTAGGGTCATCAATCGCAATGAGTGGTGTACAACGCCAATCTACAATCGCCATTTTCACATGGGTATCGGTATTGGTAATAATACAGAAACGTGTCATCTCCGAAGCTGTCCCTGCCGTAGTATTGATTGCAATCAGTGGTGTCATCGGGACGGTACTTTTATCAATCCCTTCATAATCACGGATATGTCCGCCACCTGCAGTGACTAGGCCAATGCCTTTGGCACAGTCATGTGATGAACCCCCACCTAACGATACAATAAAATCACAGGCATTTTCATTATAAGCTGTAACTCCATGATGCACGTTAATATCAGTTGGATTGGGTTCCGCGCCTGGGAAAATATAACTGTCAACACCCGCCTCTTTCAAATAATTTGCAATCTCATCTGCAACACCAAATTTAAACAGCCCCGCATCAGTTACAATCAGCGCTTTCTTGGCACCTAAATTTTGTGCTTTTATACCGATTTCTTTAGCACAGCCGGGACCAAAAAGTGAAACACAGGGAATATAAAAACCGTTAGTTTGATCTGAAATATTTTTAAAAGCCATGGCTTGATTCCTTCTACCATTCATTGATTATTTTATCGGTGACCCTCACCGTAATATGAGTATTGGATGAAGTTAAAAAGAATCCTACCTACCAAATACCTACCAATTTAAATTTTTGATTCTAGCCAAAATAATGAATCTGAAATATTTAAAAGTAGGTTGGCAAGGTTTAGCAGATACTGGGTAGATTGGTTCAATAGAAGGCATGTAAGTAGCGCACTAGGCTGTTTGCTACTTTCTGATTTTAAATAAATACTAAAATGCTTTATTCATTTTTAAGATAAAAATAAACAGTACAGGGCTTAGAAATACCCATAGAGCCACAAAGCTGATACTGTAGCTAAACCGGGTCCGTAATAGAACCATTGCGACGAATAAGAAAATACCTGCTGTGAATTTAGTGTACGTAGGAAAATTCGCTAAAAAAGCGTACCGAGATTTTCGGGTTTTTAGGATCTGCTTTGCACTTACCGCATAAAAACCAAAACAGCTCAGCCAAAGCAGACCGATCACTGCAATCCATATCATGTTGATGATTCCTGTTGCGTAATTTTTAGTTTGGCGTGAATTTTATTGACCGCCTTTTGCTGAATAGGGGTAATTTTCTGGTGTAACAATAGGGCGAGAAGTGCCAAGTTCCACAGCATCAGATCGATTCGCAGAAATGGCCAGTAAGTCGTAAAAGAATCAATATAATCATGGAAAATGAGATAATAAATATTGATCAGCGGCAGCATAAAAGCAGTACCAATCAGGATTTTAAGCTGAATTTTCCATAAATATTGCTGCGGTGTTAAACATGCCAGAATGAAACTGCCGAGCCAAATACTGAAAAAACTATAAATCTCATAATTTGGTGCACCTACAGGTGAACCGTACCGGGTTTGTCGGAGACTTTTTTATTTAAGTTAAGCCACCTGACCTAACAGGTTAATCTTATCATCGAACATTGTTTCAAACTCAAAAGGTGGCACATAACCTAGCGCACTAGGTACACGTTCTTTATTAAACCAATCCACCCAATTTAATGTCATAAGTTGTACATCTACTAAACCTTGCCAATCTGCATTTAAATATTCAATCACCTCTGTTTTGTATCAGCCATTCACCGTTTTAGCCAGTGCATCAAGCACCATATCTTTATTCTTACGTGTCGATACTTTCTAGCCAACAATTGCACATGAAAACACATCAATAATAAATGCGGTTTAGACCCAACCTGAATGAGTTTGAATATACGTGAAGTCCCCCACCTGAGAAGCATTGCTTCGCAAGGGTTTTGATGATCAGCCCTAAAATTACGTTTCACTAAA
>NZ_DFDO01000329.1:0-10492 GCF_002367915.1 Acinetobacter sp. UBA3025 | reverse complement strand
GAAAATTATTTTTAAACTTCCTCTCTAAAACCCAACTCAAGCATCTCACACTAAGTTACTGTTTTATCAGAAGTTTTAATCTTCATCACCGCCGATGGATGTGCATTATAGACCAATCCCAAGCAAGCGCAACCCCTATTTTTAAGAAAATACTTCAGTTGATTATTATTTCTACAAAAATGTCATATATGCATATTCTTTAATCTAAAAACCCTATTTTTTAGATATCTTTTTACTATTTTCATTTTTGAGTTTAAAAAATAGGGGCTATTTTGTTTCAGCTTAATAAAGTGCAATTTAGTTTTTTATTCCTATAACTACTCTTGCTTAAAATATTCTTCCAACTCACTCGAATAAATATTTTTCTTATTTTCACAATCCCTATGGACCTCCCAATAAATGCGACTCACCCATAAAAAGATCTAGGTACATTTAGCTCGACTTATTAAAAACATAATTCTGGAATGAAGAATGAAGAATGAAGAATGAAGAATGAAGAATGAAGAATGAAGAATGAAGAATGAAGAATGAACTTAATAAATAACCAGTTTTTAATCTATTTTTATTTTGATTGCTAAATTTAATTCGTAGTTAAATTTCAGACATAAAAAAACCGCCTGATGCGGTATCTATATAATTAATCATTTTTATCGATGGTCGGAGCAGTAGGATTCGAACCTACGACCCCCTGGTCCCAAACCAGGTGCACTACCAGGCTGTGCTATGCTCCGATGTTCAACTCAAAGAGTTGGGGTGAATGATGGGATTCGAACCCACGACAACCGGAATCACAATCCGGGGCTCTACCAACTGAGCTACATCCACCATTGCCTTGGTTCTTAAATATCAAGCCACCAAAAATGGCGCGCCTGACAGGATTCGAACCTGTGACCATCCGCTTAGAAGGCGGATGCTCTATCCAACTGAGCTACAAGCGCTTTACTGATGATTTTCACCATCCGCCTTGAAGAATTGGTCGGAGCAGTAGGATTCGAACCTACGACCCCCTGGTCCCAAACCAGGTGCACTACCAGGCTGTGCTATGCTCCGATTCATCTCAGCTTTCGTATCAAGCTTATCGCTTGGTACGGTGTGCATTCTAGGCGTGACGCCATAAGACGTCAACACCTATATTTAAAAAAAATCAAAAAAAACACTTCAAGCGTTTATTTATCAAGCATTTCAGACATTTTTTATACAAAATCTTAGCGTTTCAAGCTGGCACTAAAATCCAGCATACGATCTAAAGGCAGTTTGGCTCGTTGAGCTAATGCGGGGTCAACATGAATCTCCTGATCACGATGTTGTAGAACATGCAAGATTCCATCTAGCTCGTTCATGGCCATCCAAGGACAGTGTGCACATGAACGACAGGTTGCTCCTTCTCCAGCGGTTGGAGCTTCAATCAAAATCTTATCTGGCACAGCCTGCTGCATTTTATAGAAAATACCGCGATCTGTTGCCACGATCAAACGCTGATGTGACAAGGTTTGAGCTGCCTTGATTAACTGAGAAGTACTTCCGACTGCATCAGCAATTTCTACCACAGACATCGGTGATTCTGGATGGACCAGCACTGCCGCATCTGGATATAAGGCTTTCATATTAGCAATTCCGCGCGAACGAAATTCTTCGTGGACGATACACGCGCCATCCCAAAGCAGCATGTCAGCACCGGTTTTATTCTGGATATAACGCCCTAGATGCTGATCCGGTGCCCAGATAATTTTTTCACCTAAACTATCGAGGTGTTCAATAATCTCAACTGCACAACTTGAAGTCACGACCCAGTCAGCGCGAGCTTTAACCGCAGCCGAAGTATTAGCATACACCACTACAGTATGATCAGGATGCGCATCACAGAATTTGGTAAATTCTTCTACCGGACAACCCAAATCCAGTGAACAGGTCGCTTCAAGAGTTGGCATCAGGACGGTTTTTTCTGGTGAAAGTATTTTTGAAGTTTCCCCCATGAACTTAACCCCAGCTACCACCAAGGTCGATGCGGGATGGTCACGTCCAAAACGCGCCATTTCCAATGAATCGGACACACAGCCACCAGTCAGTTCTGCCAGTTCCTGTATTTCAGGATCACAATAATAATGTGCAACTAGTACTGCATTCTGCTTTTCCAATTCGGCTTGAATCTGTGCAAATTTTTCCTGTTTGGCCTGTGCACTGATCTGATGCTCTTTGGGTTCTCCTAAACGATCTAAATGCGCCTGCACAATCGATTTGGCTTCATTGGCTATTAATTTGGTCGCATCATTCATAACAACTCTTACTCTACCCTCATGGTTCATTATTCAACGAACCTTTCACCCTACATCCCGGTCATCTCTAGCAAAATACTTTTTTGACCAGTCATTAAAAATCATAAGATATAAAAAAAGCCCCACAACGGAGGCTTTAGAAACAATCTGAATTATGAACGATAATCAGCATTGATCTTCACATAATCATAGGACAGGTCACAGGTATAGACTGTATCTTTTGCTTCACCACGTCCAAGATCAACACGAATCGTCATTTCAGCTTGTGCCATCACACGTGCACCTGCCTCTTCGGTATAGTCTGCTGCAGCACCACCATCCTTGCAGATTTGTACATCATCTAACCAAACCTGAATTTTTGCAACGTCTAAATTCGCCACACCTGCATAACCGATTGCAGCCAGAATACGTCCCCAGTTTGGATCAGAAGCAAAGATCGCAGTTTTCACCAATGGAGAATGCGCGATACTATAGGCCACGTCACAGCATTCCTGAGTATTGGCGCCACCTTCTACTGCAACTGTGATGAACTTAGTCGCACCTTCACCATCACGCACAATCAGTTGCGCAAGACGTTTCATGGTACGCATCAATACTTCAAGTACAGCTGCATAACGCGGATCTTCAACTGATGAAATTTCTGTTCCACCGGCCTGACCTGTAGCAATGAAAATACAAGAGTCATTGGTAGAGGTATCCCCATCAATGGTAATGCGGTTGAATGACTGATTCACTGTTTCAGATAAAAGCTGTTGAACCAGTTCACGGCTGATTGGTACATCAGTCGCCACATAGCCCAGCATAGTGGCCATATTTGGGCGAATCATGCCGGCGCCTTTGGAAATCCCGGTCATGGTATAGGTGACACCATCCAGCTCGAGCTGTTCAGACGCACCTTTCGGTGTAGTGTCTGTAGTCATGATGCCGGTTGCAGCATCGATCCAGGCATCATCACGCAATGACTCTAATGCAGGCTGTAAACCACTGAGCAGACGCTCCATTGGTAATTGTTCCCCAATTACCCCTGTTGAAAATGGCAATACTTCTTCAACTTTCACGCCTGCAAGTTCAGCCAGTTTGGCACAAGTGGCTTCAGCATTTGCCATACCTGTAGAACCGGTACCTGCATTGGCATTTCCGGTATTAATCACTAAATAACGTGGATTACCTACCGCCAGATGTGCTTTAGAAACATGCACAGGGGCAGCACAAAAAGCATTCTGGGTAAATACACCTGCAACATTGGAGCCTTCAGCCAGTTCAAATATCACCAGGTCACGTCGGTTCTGATAGCGTACATATGCTTCTGCCGAACCAATTCTCACCCCTTTTACCACATGCATCTGTGGCATAGATACGTCACCAACTGCCATTTTTAAATGTCCAATATTGAAGTTTCAGAAAAATACAGCTTAGTTGATCTTCATTAAAAAATCGAGCCAAAGCCAGATGAACACTCACTTTTCTTATGGTTTTTCACAATAAAAAACCAGTCATGGTGACTGGTTTTATTAAACTGGATCAAACTTAGTTTTTAGCCAGCTGGGTTGATTCACTCAATAAAGCTTGTTTCGCCTGTTGCTGACTTGCCGCAGAAAGCGCTGGGTTAGAAGCAACAATACGGTCAGCATTCGCTGCATTGGCTGCTGCAATCGCTGCAGTCTGCAAAACGATTGGACGGTTTGAATTATTAAAGGTATAGCGAATGCCAGTACGCGGACTTGCAATGGTCACCTGACCATCTGTACTCGTCTGAACCTGAGCCGTAGTTGGACCAATGGCCTGCTGAACTTTAGCAGGTGTCGTTGTTGCTGTTTCAGCAAAACTTAAAGTCGGGATTACCAAAGCAGCAACCATCATCGTTTTTAATACTTTTGTCATTGTTTCTTCCACTTTGCGGTGTTCAATCTGCCATTAAATACCATTTAATCCGGTACAGTGCAAACAGTATTCATCAGCTGAAAAGTCCATATACATAAAAAGATCAGGACCATTTGGTCCTGATCTTTTTATAGTTTAGAAACTTAGCAGAAATTAGATCTTGCCATGACACTGTTTGTATTTCAGACCTGAACCACATGGACAAGGTGCATTACGGCTTGCCGGTGCTTCAAAGACTGGTGCAACCGGATTGGCCTGCGCATTTTGTTCAGTGGTGATTTCATCTTCTTCAGCCAGTAATCCATCAAATTCCTGATGAGATAACTGCAAACGCATCGCTTCAGCCTGTGCCTGCTGCTGTGCTTCCATTTCAGCCAGCTCTTCAGGTGTTGGCACATGGATACGTGACAGATCAGTAATGACGTCAGATTTAATCACGCCCAGCATGTTTACAAACAGGTTATAGGCTTCTTTTTTGTATTCCTGCTCTGGGTTTTTCTGTGCATAACCGCGTAAATGAATCCCTTGACGCAGGTAATCCATCGCAGCCAGATGCTCTTTCCAGTGACGGTCCAGAGAGTTCAGCATGAAATGACGTTCAAGTGATGCTGCAGATTCAGCACCCATTTGTTCACGACGTGAACGGTAACGATTTACCACTTCTTCAGTAATTCGCTCAACCAGTGCTTCTTCATCTAAACGACGATCCTGCTCTAACCATTGTGCAACTGGCAGATCAATCGATAAGTCTTCACGTAGTGCAAGTTCCAGACCTTCAATATCCCACTGATCATGAATTGATTCAGGCGGAATATAGTTGGCGATCATGCCCTGCATCACTTCACGGATCATCTCTTCGATATAATCCTGCAATGAACTTTCAGCCAGAATCTCATCACGCTGACTATAGATAATTTTACGCTGCTCGTTATTCACGTCATCGTATTTCAACAGGTTCTTACGAATGTCGAAGTTACGTGCTTCTACTTTACGCTGTGCATTTTCGATTGAGCGTGACACCATTTTGTGTTCAATCGCTTCATCTTCTTTTAAGCCCATTGCACGCATCATGGCAACCACACGGTCACCCGCAAAGATACGCATCAAGTCATCTTCAAGAGACAGGTAGAAACGCGATACACCCGGGTCACCCTGACGGCCCGCACGACCACGCAACTGGTTATCGATACGGCGAGATTCATGACGCTCAGAACCGATAATATGCAAACCGCCAGAAGCTAGAACTGCTTCGTGATTCGCTTCCCATTCTGCTTTTAGGCGCGCTTCATCTTCAGGGGTTGGGTTTTCAATTTTGGCCAGTAGCGCTTTCCAGTTACCCCCCAGCAAAATATCGGTACCACGACCGGCCATGTTGGTCGCAATGGTTACGGCACGCGGTGCACCTGCTTGGGCAATAATATCTGCTTCACGCTCATGCTGTTTGGCATTCAGGACTTCATGTTCAATACCAGCTTCTTTAAGCTTGTCAGAAAGAATTTCCGACGCTTCAATAGTAGCAGTACCAATCAGGATTGGCGCAACACCAGCTTCGTGAACACGTTGAATTTCCTGAATAATCGCGTTGTATTTGCCTTCACGATTCAGGTAGATCAAATCGTTCTGGTCATTACGGATCATTGGACGGTGAGTTGGAATAATTACCACATCCAGACCGTAAATTTCTTTCATTTCCGCAGCTTCAGTATCTGCTGTACCGGTCATACCGGATAATTTTTTATACAGACGGAAATAGTTCTGGAATGTGGTGGTTGCAAGGGTTTGGTTTTCCGGCTGGATTTCCAGACCTTCTTTTGCTTCAACTGCCTGGTGCAGACCTTCAGACCAGCGACGGCCCGGCATGGTACGACCGGTATTTTCATCGACGATGATCACTTCACCTTCATGGATGATGTAATGCACATTACGTTGATACAGATAGTGCGCACGAATCGCAGCAGTCACATGATGCAGCAAATTCAGATTAGAAGCTGAATACAGGCTTTCACCTTCAGCCAGCAAGCCCATTGCAATCAATTCACTTTCAATGGTTTCAAAACCGGTTTCTGTAATTTCTACTGAACGCTGTTTTTCATCAATCCAGAAATGACCGCCATCCGGTACTTTTTCTTCTTTCTGTGCTTTTAATTTCGGCGGAATGTTATTGATTGCTGCATAAAGCTGGGAGGAGTCTTCACTTTGACCAGAAATAATCAGCGGTGTACGCGCTTCATCGATCAGGATCGAATCGACCTCATCGATAATGGCATAGGTCAGACCACGCTGTTTTTTCTCAGCCAACGAGAACACCATGTTGTCACGAAGATAATCGAAACCGAATTCGTTATTGGTACCGTAAGTGATATCTGCTTTATAGGCTTCAGATTTTTCTATCGGATTCTGCATGGAATAGATAATCCCAATGCTTAAACCCAAGAATTCGAACAATGGACGGTTTAACTCGGCATCACGTTGTGCCAGATAGTCGTTCACCGTGATGACATGGACACCCTGCCCGCTCAATGCATTAAGATAACAGGCCAGCGTCCCCATCAGGGTTTTACCTTCACCGGTACGCATCTCGGCAATCTTGCCTTCATGCAGGGTAATACCACCAATCAACTGTACGTCGTAGTGACGCATTCCCATAACACGTTTTGCAGCTTCACGACAGACTGCGAATGCTTCAGGAAGTAACTTATCTAGGCTTTCACCCTTATTATATCGTTGTTTGAATTCTTCAGTTTTTGCAGATAAGTCTGCATCGCTTAGGGCTGATATCGTCGGCTCGAGCGCATTAATCTTGTCTACGATTTTACGCATGCGTTTGAGTTCGCGCTCATTTTTGGTACCGAAGATTCCTCCGATCAGACTTGCCAACATGAATAGACTCTCTAAATCTTGCTTGTCAAATAAATATGTTCTTAGTCGTTATTATGGTGCTAGAAATTTGAACTACAAGGGTTTTGCCAGAAAACCAATGAAAAAAACTCATCCTTCGTCCTAGCCCTGAGACCTAAGGCAAAGTAATGTAGCAAATTTTACCCATGCAATATAGTTAATTAGACGACTGATTTGTCTGATTCTGAATCGACAGCCTATTTCTTTATTCGGTTTATTCATAAGAAATTCTAAAAACACTATTTTTAATCATAAAAAAATTGGTTCATATTTATTCTCATCGACACATTACAAGATCAATTGAGGCAAGAAAATGAGTTTACGTTTAGGCGATACCGCACCGAATTTTGAACAGCAATCTAGCGAAGGCTTAATTAACTTTTATGACTTTCTAGGTGATAGCTGGGGCATTTTATTTTCACATCCAGCAGATTACACCCCTGTATGCACCACTGAACTGGGATTTACCGCAAAGCTGAAAGATGAGTTTGAAAAGCGTGGCGTGAAAGCAATTGCCCTTTCTGTAGATGATGTTGAATCCCATCACGGCTGGATCAAAGACATCAATGAAACTCAAGGTACCACCGTTAACTTCCCGATCATTGCCGATCAGGACCGTAAAGTATCTGAGCTGTATGACTTCATTCACCCGAATGCGAGTGAAACCCTGACTGTACGTTCTCTGGTGATCATTGATCCAAACAAGAAAGTGCGTCTGATTATTACCTACCCTGCATCAACCGGGCGTAACTTCCATGAAGTACTACGTGTTGTTGATTCTCTTCAGTTAACCGACAACCATAAAGTCGCAACCCCGGCGAACTGGCAACATGGCGATGATGTGGTGATTGTACCTTCACTAAAAGATGAGGAAGAAATCAAACAACGCTTCCCTAAAGGCTATAAGGCAGTGACTCCTTATTTACGTCTTACGCCACAGCCTGAGCGAGGATAAGCGAAGCACTGCTTCGCCCGAGCGCAAGAGCCATAGCTATGCTATGGCTGGTAAGGAATTAAAAGGACTCCTTTTTAATTTTGCGCAAGGCAAGCGTAGCGCGCAGTTTCCATTATACTGCCCTTGCGCAAGACGAGAAGCTACACTTCGAGTCATAACACCGAAAGCACTGCTTTAATTGTTCGCAAGACCAGCGCAGTATAGTTTTCAATAACAATATCTCGATATAAGTGAATGATTAAAAAGCGGTAAATAACTCTCCACCATGAAAATGAAAGTTGTCATACATCAACCATTATTTTCATGCTTAGTTTGATGCCCACCGACGAGCCGGGTTTTCGAACTTTCCCATCAAGCCTGTCTTCAGACAGGCTTTTTTTTGAAAAAGCCGATATGCTTAAAAAGAGGGTCTAGATCGCAATGAAAAATAATTATGTACTTCTTCTGGTTTCCACGCTTGTTTTATCTGGCTGCACTCCAGCGCTGCCTGAACAGGAACGCCCAATGCACTGGGGACAGGAACTGCATGAAGAACATAATTTTTATCAGATTAGCGATGAACTTTACCGAAGTGAACAGCCAAGCGATGAACTGACGCCCTTATTAAAACAATATGCCATTAATGTGGTGATCAACCTGCGTTCACGCGACAAAGATACGGATGTTTTGTCAAATGAAGACCTCAAGCTTAAACATATTCCCATTCATACCTGGGCTATGAATCGCGAGGATTTACTCAACGTAATGCAGTTGATTCAACAGGCACGACAAAATAATGAAAAAATACTTTTACACTGTTATCACGGTTCAGACCGTACCGGTGCCAGTGTGGCCATGTACCGGATTATTTTTCAGAACTGGCGCATTGAAGATGCAGTACAGGAAATGAAGCATGGCGGTTATGGCTTTCATTCAATTTGGCGCAATATTGAAAAATTACTTACTCCTGAAAATGTAAAATGGATTCGCGAGCAACTCGCGAATCCATCTACAGAAACTTCAGTTAAGTAAGAGAGTTAACGCTTATCTAGCGGCACCCAGTCATTCACCCAGGCTGATTTCATGTTCAGGCTAGCATCAGATGCGATTTTCTTACGCAGTGCATCTGCTGTTTCACGATCTTTAGATGGACCGACCATGATACGCACACCTTTAGATGTCTGGCTCTTGGTGACCTTGTAGCCTTTGGCTCGCAGTTTGGCCGCAATGGCATCAGCATTGGCTTCATTGGCAGCCAATGCCACCTGCACCATCCACTGTTTATCACTTTCACCTTCAAGAAGTTTACGGGCTTTTTCAGCTTCAGCCTTTTTCTTGGCCTCTTCTGCTTTATGTTTCTCTTCAGCTTTGCGCTTTTCTTCTGCCTTACGTTTTTCTTCAGCAGCTTTATGCTCAGCTTCTTTTTTCTTTTCAGCCGCTTTGTGCTCTTCCTCGGCCTTACGTTTTGCTTCAGCTGCCTTATGCGCTTCTTCAGCTTTACGTTTCTCTTCTAGCTTACGTTTTTCTTCTGCAGCCTTCTGCTCTGCCTGTTTCTTGGCAGTATCAGCTGAAGTTTGGGCTTTTTGCTGCTCAAGTTTCTGCTGTTCTAACTTTTTTTGTGTAGCAGCCTTGTCTTCAGCCAGACGTTTTTGCTTCGTCTGTTCATCTTCTGCCAGCTCAGGTGGAATATTGTCTGAACTTTGCTGTCCCATACGATGGGCATTCAAAGCAGCATATTCTTCAGCCGCACGACGTGCTGCATCTGCCTCAGCCTGCTGTTGCATGGCTAAAAATTCAGCTGCACGAGCTTCCTGTTCAGCTACTGCCTTTTCGCGGTCACGACGCTGCTGTTCCAGCAGACGTTTTTCTGTTTCCACATCGACTGTTAAAGAACCTAATGAATTGTTGACTGTATCTTTTGATTCTACTTCTGCAGCCAGTGCCGGGTTTTGCTGACGATCCTGATGAATTTCATTTTGGCCTTTCAGGAGTAATGCTGCCAATAAAACACCGCCACCTAGTAAAACAACGCCACCCATCCAGCGTTGTTTGTTATTCATTGACATTCTTCCAAATACTCCCATACCGCTTCTAAGGTATGAAATGATCCACATACCAAAATCAGCTGATTATTCTCTGTTTCATACAGCGCTGATTTAAAAGCTAATTTTACATTGTCAAATTGTTCTATCAATTCACCTTGCAGTGCATCAGTCAAAAGTGTGACCTCTGCCGCACGTGGTACAGATAATGGTGCAATTTTCCACAAATGAACAGTGTCTTTCAACAACTTGACGACAGAATTTATATCTTTATCTGCCAGCATGGAAAATACACAAATGACTTCTTTATATTTCTTGTTGTAATTTAAATAATTGCGTAATTGTTTTAACAGGAACTCTACCCCATGCGGGTTATGTCCGGCATCAAAAATTACAGTCTTATTCTGAATTTCTCGGACTTCAAAACGCCCCGGCAATTTAGCTGCCTGAACTCCTTCCGCAAT
>NZ_DFDO01000277.1:0-7086 GCF_002367915.1 Acinetobacter sp. UBA3025 | reverse complement strand
GGTATTTTTTAAGGAAAGCTCGTAGAGCAGCGGCTCGACATTATTCTGATTATCGGGATCAAATAATTTGGCTTTGGTCGATAGCAGCTCTGCCATCTGTTGCAGGTTGATGGACAGATTTTCCTGAACCTGTAAAGTGGGACGAATCAGGTAAAACAGAATCGAAGTCAGGCCATACCACACCACCCCAACTACAAAATACAGCGGCTGCTCATACCAGTGTCCATATTCTCCCAAGCCAAACATGGTGTAAATGGACAGCAATACAGTGCCAAAAGAAATGGTGGCATAACGCTGTCCTAGAGCACCCATCAAGATAAATACGGCACTAGAAAGTGATAACCACAGTGCAAACCAGACTTTATAGGAGTGCAGAAATTCCAGCATACTACTGACTGCAAAAAACAGCAGCATGACCAGCCCCAGATTGCGCAGCCTTAAACTTAAACGGTCATCAAAATCGGTCAGGGCAGTGGCAATTGCCCCTAAAGTGACCGGAACAATTAAAGTCTCATAGCCGAGAAGTTTTAGGCCAAAAGTTGTCCCTGAAAGCACAATAAACATCTGCAAACAGTAAGTCATCAAGGCACTGGACTGAAAAGGCAACAGGGCTTTTTTAAGTATGTGCTGAAGAGGATGCAATATGGAATCTGAGCTATTCACAAGAATATGATCCGTGGTATTTGACTGCCGGTTTTGAATGCAATTTAAGCGCCAATTTCAAAAGAAATATCTACTAAAAAACGGGCAAGAAGCCCGTTTTTGAATGCTAATAATCTGTAACAAATCAGATTACGCCACATGCAATACGTTCACCGCCACCGCCTAATGGCTGCGGTTCATCTGAATAGTTATCACCGCCTGCATGGACCATGATGGCACGACCCTGAACATCTGCCAGTTTCAGGCGTGGCGCAAGCAGAGTCACACGTGCTGTACCATCAGTGTTTACTTTAAGGGCTGGTAAGTCACCCAGATGACCCGTCATGGGTGTGCCATGATGAGGTGCCTGATTCGGGTTGTAGTGACTGCCGGCAGCAAGTGCAGCACCTGGTTTGCCATCTTTTTCACCCGGTGCACATGAACCATTTTCATGAATGTGGAAACCACGCTCACCCGCAGGAAGCTGTTTCAGGTTAGTACGAATCACCAGGCCCGCCGGGCTGTCACTCAATAATACGGTACCAATCGATTCACCGACGCCCTGTGCAGAGACTGCATTCAGGGTCACGGTTTTAACATTTTCAGTCGAAGTAGAGGTTGAAGCGCAACCGGTAAAAAGTGCGGCACTGACTGCGCACAAAGCTGTAAATTTAAACAATGAAGACATAATTATCACACCTTGATCTTTATTCTGCTTTTCGGAATCTATTGAAACAGAGCAAGACCAAAAGCACTATGGAAAATCAGTACTTAAATGTTTTAATTTGTTTAAGCCGGTCAGTCTGGTGATTTAGGCGTCTTGTTACGACGCAGACGGAATTTTTTCTTCGGTTCAACCTCATGCGCCATAGTGGCTTTAGGCATCATCAAAGGTTCATTCAGGTTGCTTTCATGTAGCCATTCACGCCAGATGGCCAGTAGTACGGCCAGAATCACCGGTCCAATAAAGACACCGACCAGACCAAAACTGGCAATGCCACCCAAGACACCAAACATGATCAGCAGGAATGGAATTTGTGTTGCGCCTGAAATGACCAGTGGACGAATCACGTTATCCGCTGTACTCACAATACACACACCCCAGATCATGACCCCTACGGCTTCAATGGTCTGTCCTTGCGAGAACAGCCATAGCGAAACTGCACCATAAGCAACAGGAGGGCCAAAAGGAATTAAAGCAAAAATAAAGGTGATAATGGTCAGTACCATCGGGTTCGGTACGCCAGCTACAAAGTAGCTGATACCTGCCAGCAAAGACTGGGCAATCGCTGTTAAGCCTACCCCATAGACCACCGCACGTGTGGTATCTGAAATTGTCGCCAGATAATGGTGAATACGTGGACCGACTACCATCTCAAAGGCTTTACGCACCTGATTCAGAATGGTATGTCCATCACGGTAGAAGAAGAATAACGACAGCACAGCAAAACACAGCTTGAAGACGTTTTTACTGATTTCATTCAGTACGACTTTACCATAATTCAGATGACCCTGAATCCAGGCTGAAATGGTCTGTGCAATACTGTTTGGATCGGCATTTATCTCATTCAGGGTACGGGTAATTTCCTTACCCACAAGTGGCAGGCCGCGAATAAAATCAGGAACACTAAGATGACCTGAGAATACCTGTTTTTGTAATTCAAAATACAGATTCCGGCCTTCGTGTTGCAGCATAAAAATGGCAAAGATAAAAGGCAGACCAAATACCAGAATTACACCCAGAATCATTATAGTCGCGCTCAGCGTCGGCCGATTGCCACTCATTCTTAAGATCGACTGATACAGCGGCCAAGTCATGTACGCAATAATGGCTGCCCAAACTACAGGAATGATGAAATACTTGAGTATGTGAAAACTCAAAAAAATCAGAATGAAAAATAGTCCAAATAATAAGACTTTTTGTAGTGTGGGCGCGTATTGTTGCACTGAATTTAGAAGCTCATTTTTTAGGTCGTGTCAGGCATATTAACTGAAAAAAAAGCGATCGAAAACGATAGTGCAGGAAGTAGTACGATTATTTTCCCAAGAATAAAAAGAAGAGGCTAAAAATAACAGAACTAGAACCATTGGCTTGGATCGTCAATAATGGCATTCAATAAAGGTTGCCATTGATCCTGTAATTCACGGTACATCTTCTGCTGTTTATCAAAAATAGACAGGCCTTGCATGGCCAGTCGGCTATAGGGTGCACGTTCAGAAATCCAGGTAACCGGTTGCTGATCAATTTTATTAAAGAATTGCTGAATGTCCTGATTACTGGCTGCATTAGGTTTGGTGCGGTTAGCGAGGAGCAGAATTTCAACCTTGCCTTTACGGATACGTTTAATATCCTGCAAATGTTTGAGAAAACGGCGCGTAGAATCAATATCAAAAAAAGAAGGCTGCAGCGGGATAATGATGGCATCCGCTTCACTAATTAGCTGTTCGGCATGATCTTCAGTCAGCGCTCCGGGTGCATCGATAATCAGATATTCCAGATTTTTAGGCGCATCCCCAATCGATTTGGCATTTCGCCAGTCCAGACTCTGAATCGGTGCGGCATCTTTTGGGCGATGTTTCAACCATTGCAAGGTCGATTTCTGGCTGTCCGCATCGGCCAGAGCAACTTTATAACCCTTTTGTGCCAGGGCAGCTGTCAGGCTAATCGCAGTAATGGTTTTACCACAGCCACCTTTCTGATTTGCAATTAAAATAGTTTTCATGACCCGGGATGATTTAATTCTGCTCCCGCCTAGCATATCATTCTTTGCAGGCTTACTGGATGGCAGACCCTTTCAACTTCAGTCGAAGGTAGGCAGCAAAATAAAGCAGATTAGGAAGATTGAATGTCCATTGGAATGGCTATGCTGATTGGTGCCTGTATTGGAGTGGTTTTAACTACCCTGATTCTGGGCCAGACGCGAAATGGTCGAATTAAAGCAGAATATGAACAATATATTGCCGAGCTGGAGCTGGAACATCAGCAAGCTTTAGTCGCTGCACAAAAACGCAGTGTGAATACCAGTCGCGCGGTACTCAAAGGCAAAATGGCCGAGCAGTTGGCACCGATCATGCCAGAGTTTCAATATCTACCTAGTGATGCCAAATTTTTAGGCGATCCGGTGGATTATGTAGTCTTTGATGGTTATACCGATTTTCGTGATGGTGAAGGACTGGCAGAAAATATTGAAGTGGTTTTGATTGATATTAAAAGTGGTGGTGCACGTCTGACCAAAGGCCAGATGGCAATTGCTCAAGCCATTCAGGAAGGGCGGGTACGTTTTGAGACCATCCGGATTGATTTTGAAGACTGAAGGACAGCAAGCTTCAACGCTACACTATGGATAAACTGATTATTGCCGCAGCACTGTTTGCGCTTGGACTATGGATCTGGTCGGAATACTTTCGGGCAATCCCGAATCTGGAGCAGGCCGGGGTACTCAAAAATTTTCAGGTAGAATCGATTGAGCCGCATCAGGCTGAATATCGCGTACTGGCTAAACAGTATTATGGGCCTGAGCGCCGTACCATTCATCCAGCCAGTCCGGTGGTGGGAAGTTTTAATGATCTGGCCTATGTCAGTAATATTGATCTGTTACTGGCAGTACCGGAAGTATCCAGTGCTGTATTTAAACCAATCAAGCTTGAGCAGGACAGGCGTTGTTTTAATATGACCGTTACAGACGCACAAGCCAATCCTGCGAACATTCAACCTCATTTGCTGAACCTGAGTGTGATTGCCGCCAGCGAAGCTGTTGCCAATAAGGTTCGCCGTTTAAAAGCAGAACAGCGGATCTGGCTGCAAGGTGACTGGGTACAGGTCAAATCAGCGACCAGCCAGCAAGAATTTCAGGTTGGAAAAAGCAATCCAAAATCAGCCCAATGCCGCCTGTTTAGAATAACTGATTTAAAAGTGCTGTATTAAAGCGGTTTATGCGCTCTAGCTAACAGCATACGCTGGCCAATCTTTGGAATACCTTCTGCATCGATATAATGAACTTCATCCAGTTCAAACCCAGCCTCTAAAAGAGCGGTTTCAATATCCCGGTTAAGATGACAGCCATCTGCCACTTTCTTCTGAATCGGAGTGAGTAAGTGCTGCAAGCGCTGAATGTTGAGATGCTCTCGGTTTAATACATGCTCAACCAGATGAAAATGGCCGCCTGGCTTCAGAACCCAGTAAATTTCATGCAGACTTTGGTGCAGATCTGGAATACTACATAAGGTCCAAGTTGATACGATATTTTCCAGACTATTTTCTGCGAAAGGCAGAGCTTCTGCACGAGCCTGAATCTGTTCGACTGCAAAAGGGCTTTGACTGATGCGCTGCTCAGCCAGTTTAAAAATGTCCAGGTTAGGTTCCAGCGCATAGACTTTATCGACGGCCTGATAAAAAGGCAGATTCAATCCTGTACCGAAGCCAATTTCCAGGACTTCACCTGTAATAGGCAACAATAATTCACGGCGTAAATTCATCAGGGATGGGGTCTGCATGACCTGATTCAGTAGATGCGGAAAAATACGTTGTTGATAGAATTTATACAGCATGGTCGCATTCAAATTATTCTTAGACAAGCTTAGATTAACCGAAAATAATCAGATTCGCTAAAGCTCTCTGCTCACCAAAATTGATCAACTTGTTACTAAATTCAACTATTTATTCATTAAAAAAATCGTACTATCAAACAAGATATTCTTGAAAAGATTTGATGGAATAAAGACAGAATTATGTTCAAACATCTTCGATACTATGCTTTGGTGGCCAGTCTTTTACTACCGCTTTATGGTCACACTTCTGTAGACCATAATGTTGCCAAAGGGCTGCCACCGATGGCCAAAGACCAATCTATTTCAGTCTTGCAGCCGTTTAAAGGTGATTTCCGCATTCTGGGGTCAAAAATTTATACCGACGACGAGCAGGCTAAGTTCTCTCCAATCGATTATGCGGTGAGTTGGGGGCTGTTTGCACAACCTGAAATTGCCCGCCACATTGCGGTCAATCAGTATAACCGTTACCTGAACTGGAAAATGGATCGTGTGCCAGTGCCAATTGAACAGGCCAAACAGATGGTATCCAATATGCACATCATTCCTGCTAATCCACAAATTGCTAAAGCAATTAAACAGGTAAAACGTGGTGATCTGGTACGTTTGCAAGGTGAATTGGTTGAGGTACGTGATAAAGACCTTGTCTGGAAATCTTCTTTAACTCCAACTGATACCGGTGATGGTGCTTGTGAGGTATTCCGGGTCAGCTCAATCAAGTGGATTGAGAAAGTAGGTAAAGGTTAAAACTGGAAAACTTAGAGCTTTCTGAAAGGGGCGTTTGGAGTGCTTCTGAGTGGTTTGGCTTTCTTGATATTTACTTTATTTTGAGCCTTCTAGTTTTTCATTTTTAAATTGAACTACTTCTCCAAAAATAATTTTAATCTTAAATACGAATGTCATCTTGTTCTGTTATTTTGATATAAAAAACCGCCAGAAATAGGCGGTTTTTTATTTGGCAGAATAACCTATTTAGCAGCCAGTGCTTCGCCTTCAAAGGCAATGCCATCCCAGCCATTTTGCATGAACTGGCGGATATTCTGGTGATCCGTTGCTTCTGGCGTGGCCAGTACAGCCGCATAGTGTTCTGCAAACAGGCTCAAGGTTTGTGCCTGATCTAGGCCATTCAGTTGGGCAAATGAAAATACTTTGGCACTGCCTTGGTTTTCAGTGGCAGCATTAGCCTGTTGACCATTTTTAAAAGCAGTTGGTGTATGAGCATAGCGCGCATCGATATATGCAATTACATCTGCAAATTTAGCTTCGCCCGCAGCCAATTGAACCAGTAATTCCTGAGCCATGTGGATTCCCTCTAGACTTAAATCAATTTGAATGGCGTCGAATATACCAATTTTTTGGCAAAGATCCATGTTCATTCTGCAATTTTAGGTGCATGATGTTATTCATTATTCTCGTCCCACATGGTGGCTGAGAAAAGGTTTAAAATCGAATAAAGACGGAGTAGACATGAACTGGCTTTTGGTGGCAATGGGCGGGGCAATCGGGGCAACACTGCGTTATGGAACAGGAATGTTGATTGCCAAGCCACAGATGCTATTTCCGTGGCCGACTTGGTGGATCAATATTATAGGCTGCCTGTGTGCCGGAATTTTCTTTGCCTTTAGCCAGAAATATAGTTTCCTGCAAACTGAAGCACGGCTATTTTTGATGGTAGGCATCTTGGGCGGCTTTACGACTTTTTCCAGTTTTGGACTAGAAACCTTTCAGCTGCTTAAGCAGGGTGCAGTCACGATCGCCCTCAGTTATGTGATCTCTAGTGTGATTGTCGGAGTATTTATGCTGGGTGTGGGCTTCTATTTAACTCAGCTGGCTTTAGCGCAGGCATAAAAAAGTCAGGAAACTGGAGGTAATTTCCTGACATAAACCGCGATTTAAATT
>NZ_DFDO01000096.1:0-12541 GCF_002367915.1 Acinetobacter sp. UBA3025 | reverse complement strand
ATCATATTTGGCAGCATCAGCTAAAATTTGTAGTTTTTCTCGGATACGTTCAGACATGATTTCAGCAAGTTGTTGGCTAAAAACCTATTATAAATTTTCCCCACTATACACTATAGCTTTCCAGTCTTTGTGGCGACATCTCATGTCGTAAGAAATGTAATTGAACCGTTATCCATACAGCATTATTTCAAAATAAAATAACCAATATGATTTGCTTAATTCTGCGACTATAGGCAAAGTAGATAAAGTAACAGGGAGCAAATCTATGTCTTTATTAGAAAAACTTGGAATAAAACATCCTATTTTTTTAGCCCCTATGGCAGGCGTTTCGACACCTGAACTGGCAGCGGAAGTTTCAAATCAGGGAGGCCTGGGTTCGCTTGGCTTGGGAGCTAGCAGCGTAGAATCTGCGCGCCAGCAAATTTTAAAAACTCAGGAACTTACAGATTGTCCATTTCAGGTTAACTTTTTCTGTCATGACAGCCAGCCTCTTGATGAAAACGTAGCCCAAGCCTGGATTGACCAGTTTAAAGATAAATTTGCTGAATACGGAATTAATCCACCCTCTCAATTACACTGTATTTACCCAAGTTTTAAAGACAATGATGATTTCTTGAATCTGGTTCTTGAAACCAGACCATGTGCGGTTAGCTTTCATTTTGGTATTCCTCTTCCGCACCAGATTCAGGCTCTAAAAGATGCCGGTATTCTGACGATGGTATCTGCCACCAATTTTGCTGAGGCCAAAGCCATTCAAGCAGCAGGGATTGATATCATCATTGCTCAAGGCATTGAGGCTGGAGGTCACCGGGGTATCTTTAGCACCAAGTTTGATGCCTCAGTCAAAACTTCTAATCTGGTCAAGTTGATGAAACAGCATTTTTCACTGCCGGTGGTTGCTGCAGGCGGAATCATGAATGGTGAACAAGCCCGTCAGATGATGGACTTTGGCGCTGAAGCAGTGCAATTGGGCACAGCATTTGTTCAATGCAAATCTTCCAATGCCAATGACGCCTATCGTAAAGCGCTACTGTCCAAGCCGCTGACTCAAGTTAGTGCCAGCATTTCCGGCCGCCCAGCGCGTGGCATCATTAATCACTGGCACATAGACGTAGACACGCCTAATCGTCTGGATGTTCCTGCCTATCCGTATACTTATGATCTGGCCAAGCAGTTACATGCAGCAGCGTCCAAACATGGTGATCAGGGTTATGGCGCGTTTTGGGCAGGTTCAAATGTGGCGCAAATTCGTGAGATGGAAGCTTCTGATTTAATTAATCAGTTAGTGCTGGAAATGAAACAAAAATAAAGCAAAATTTAATTTTAGAACATAAAAAAACCTCTCCAAAGAGAGGTTTTTTATATCGATTCTTTAACGCGTCATACGATGCCAAGCATCTTTGATCGCAAATTTTGCTTCTTCCCAATTCAAACGAGATTCACCTTTCACCTGTTCCCATTTGGTTCGTAATTCAGGTTCGGCATGTTCAAAGTCAGTCTGACGGTCATATAGTGGACGGTTTTCATAACCAACCCGATAAGCACCACGATAGTCACGATCATAGTCGAGATCGCTGTAAGTAGTGCGTGATTCCGTATAATACGGACGGTTGGTATGCTCAGTTCTCCAGTAATCATCTTCCTGCTTAATCGTGTCCGGATGCTGATAATTATCTGCCTCTGGATGATTTTCTGGATGCTCATAGTTATCCGTCTGTTTCGGATGATCAGGTGAAGCAATATCATTCCCTGCAATACCGCCTACAACACCGCCAATGATACCGCCTACTACTGCCCCTGGAGGACCACCTACCAGACCGGCAGTCGCTCCAACTGCTGCCCCGCCTAAAGTACCTGCACTGGTAGCAAGTACATTATCCTCACCTTCATTCATATCTGGCACACGAGGATTATCTTTTTGAGGTGAATTCAAATCTGGTCGAGCACTGGCATCTGTTGCATCTTGATTTAATGCGTCACTACGTTCCTCTGGTAATTCAGTCGAGGTTTTATTGCCAAAGTCTGTAACTGGACGATTGGTATTTGTCATTATAGATCTCCCTTGATCATGAGAATGAACAAGATTGAATAAACATCTTGCCATGCTAGAAATTCAGCTTAGATCAATTTCACGTAAACAATGTCCATGTCATGTCCAGTTTCAGTGAACTTAATATGCGGCTATGTTCGATAAAGGTCTGAATGTAACGGAAGCATATAAAATCTTAGCTATAAGATAAAAAAGGTACTGTATTTACAACAGTACCTTTTAGAAGAACTAGGAAATCTCTCTTTTTATTTGGTTTCTAGAAGATTCACCTGATCTATTTGTACATCGCTCATGATATGTCCATGTTCCAGTAATCCATTAAAATAGTTTTCCACCACTTTATATTGATCGGCGGTGTTTTCTACCTGATACATATTTTGACGGAATTCATTGCTGGAACGTAAACCTTTGGTATACCAGGCAATATGCTTACGTGAAATACGACAACCTGAATATTCACCATAAAACTCATAAAGCTCAGATAAATGCCCTAGTAGCACCTCTTTCACTTCAGCAATACTTGGCGCAGCCAGATGCTCTCCGGTTTTTAAATAATGTGCAATTTCACGAAAAATCCAGGGACGGCCTTGTGCAGCACGGCCAATCATGATGGCATCTGCACCTGTATAGTCCAGTACATATTTGGCTTTCTCAGGGCTATCAATATCTCCGTTCGCAATCACGGGAATATTCAGCATCTCTTTCACTTCCTTGATTAAGGAGTAACGTGCCGTATTGAGGTACATATCTTCACGAGTACGGCCATGTAATGCCAGCGCTGCAATCCCCGCGTCTTCAGCACGTTTTGCAACTCGCAGAATATTTTCATGACCGTTGAGATAGCCCAAACGGGTTTTTAAAGTCACAGGAACATCAACTGCAGCAACAACTGCATCTAAAATACGTGCAACCAGATCTTCATCCTTTAACAAGGCAGAACCGGCCAGCTTATTACAGACTTTCTTTGCTGGACATCCCATATTGATATCAACAATTTGTGCCCCATTTGCGACCTGATAGCGTGCTGCCTCAGCTAAGTCATGCGGATCAGAACCAGCAATCTGCGCTGAGATTGGTGCCAGCTCACCATCAAAATTTGCCCGATATAAGCTCTTTTTGCTCATGCGCAAGGTCTTGTCAGAAGTCATCATTTCACTGACCGCATGACCCGCACCGAAGTACTTGCATAAGGTTCTAAATGGACGATCGGTGACACCTGCCATGGGAGCGACAATCAAATTATTTGACAGTTGATAGGGACCAATATACATATAAATTCATCACTTTGTTGATGAGCATAGTATACTGCATCTGCCTTGTTCACTCATCTTTTCAATTTATTTACGACACCATGAACAAATATTTTGCTCAAGTTTTTTCTCTTAAGTCCGTATCCATACTTGCTTTATCTATTAGCCTTGTAGGGTGTGGCAATGGTTCATGGTGGTCAAATGATGAACCAACTCTTGAAGTTGAACATATTCGTAAAGCCATTCCAGGTCGTGTCAGCCAGCGTGAATCCTGGGCACAAGATATTTATGACATCACTGACCAGCTCGGTATTCCACAAACCAAAGAGAATATCTGTTCAATCGTGGCAGTTGTCGATCAGGAATCTAACTTTAATGCAGACCCGGTAGTTCCTGGTCTTGGTGAAAAAGCCGTTAAAGAAGTTCAGGAACGTCTGGAAGAAAAATTTAAAGATAAACTTGGTGAAAGTATCGGTGGAACAGTTGCAGGATATTTCCAGGATGTACTGAAAAACCAGCCAAGTCCAGAAGACAATTATCTCAGCCAGATGCGCCGGGTCAAAACCGAACGTCAATTAGATGAACTTTATCGTGAAATCTTTGATTACATGGCCAAGCATTATCATGTAAGTGCACTGACAGGTGCAGCCAAACTATTTGGACAAAATATTGGCGAAAAAATGAATCCGATTACAACTTTGGGTTCTATGCAGGTTCATATCAGCTATGCCAAGGAATATAAACGTCAAGGTGGCAGTATTGCTGATTTGCGTAGTGACCTGTATAGTCAGTACGGCGGACTCTATTACGGGATTCATCGATTGATGATGTACCCTGCGGATTATGAAAAACCGATTTATCGTTTTGCTGATTATAACTCCGGGATGTATTCCAGCCGTAATGCAGCATTCCAGAGCATGTTAAATAGCTTAACCGAAGCTGAATTGAGCCTAGATGGCGATTTACTGCTATATACTAAAGATGGCGCGATTCGCTCACAAAAGAGTCAATCTGAACGAGAGCTCATCAGCGTTTTTGCAAAAAATAATTTTATTATTACTGAACGTCAGATTCGGGCGGATTTAAAGAAAGAAAAAGTTAAAGATTTTGAAGATACTATGACTTATCGTGGCATCAGTAAACTTTATCAAGAAAAAACCGGTAAAGAGCCAATTTATGCGATGATGCCAGAAGTCGTGATCTCAGGTCCAAAATTGAGTCGTGAGTATAATACTAACTGGTTTGCCAGCCGTGTCGATGGTCGTTATCAAACATGCATGCGCCGCATCAAAAACATAAAACTCTAGCCTTATTTGATTTTGATGGAACCCTGTATCCTTATGACAGTTTTACAGGGTTCATTTTCTATGCCTTAAAGAAAAGGCAAATTCTGAAACGTGGGCTTCGTATTCTGCCTTGGATTCAGGCTTATTATCTTAAGCTCTATCCTGCTCATGCAATGCGACCGAAGCTGTATTACACTATGTTCAGAAATAGTCATGCGCAGGAAATTCAGCAGCTTGCCGAAGAATATGCACAGCGGCTTGTTTTAAAATTGAATCCCAAGCTATTAAAGCAACTCAAACAACACCAGCAACTCGGGCATCAAGTCGTTCTCGTTTCAGCCTCGTTAGATTTATATTTAAAACCGGTTTGTACTTATTTAGGAATTGACCTGATTTGTAGTGAAGTAGAAATTCTGACAGGCAAAATGACAGGTTTATACAACACACCTGATTGTAGTAAGGATCAGAAGAAAAGTAGAATCCTGGAAAAATATAATTTAGAAGATTATGCTGAAATTTATGCTTATGGAAATAGCGAAGAAGATGAGGCAATGTTAAGCCTTGCACATTATGCTTATCTGGAAGGTCGAGATAAAGTACTTCCACTACTTGAAATGAATTTATCTGAGTCTGAGCTTAAAATAATTAATTAAACTGAGAATAATAAAAAACCGCTATGAACAGCGGTTTTTTATTGAAATCTATCTTACTTCTTAAACGGAAATGCATATTTCACAATACGTTTAATTACGCTGCCATACTGTTTTACCAGACTGGCATTGTTATAGTTCAGACCATATTTTTTACATACTGCTTCTACTTTTGGCGCCATTTGACGGTAACGGCGTGCAGGCACATCTGGATATAAGTGATGTTCAATCTGATGGCTTAAATGTCCAGTCAAAATATGAAACGCTTCAGAACCAGTCAAGTTTGAAGAACCACGAATCTGGCGCATATACCAGTGACCCCGACTTTCATTTTCCATCACAGCTTTCGGAAACACTTCTACATCTTTAGTAAAGTGACCACAGAAAATAATACTGAAAGTCCAGATATTACGAAGGCCATTTGCCACCAGGTTACCTGTCAATACCGGTAATGCTGCAGGACCTGCAATCAACGGGAAGAATACATAATCTTTGAATAATTGCTTGCCAATTTTACGCTGCATTGGCTTCCATTCTTCAAGAGTTTGTTCTTTGGTTTTACGGCCTTTGAAGTATTTACCCAATTCAAGGTTTTGAATGGCTACGCCCCACTGGAATAACAAGCAAAATGGAATACTGTAAATTGGCTGTAATAAATAACCTGGTTTCCAGCGTTGCTCAGGGAACAAACGCAACAAGCCATAACCAATATCATCATCCATGCCTTTAATGTTAGTATAAGTATGATGCTTGAAGTTATGGGTTTGACGCCAGTTGTCTGAAGTTCCGACAATATCCCACTCGTAGGTTTGGCCATTGAGCTTCGGATCATTCATCCAGTCATATTGACCGTGCATGACATTATGACCCAATTCCATATTTTCCATGATTTTGGCAAAGCCTAATAAGCCTGTACCCAACAACCATGCTGGCGGGAACCATCCTGCAAATAATAAGGCACGACCTGCAATCGATGAATAACGGATGCTCGAATATACGCGACGGATATATTTGGCATCTTTTTCACCTAAATCATCCAGCACTTCCTGTTTGATGGCATCAAGCTCACGTGCAAGTTCATCTAGCTCAGACTGGGTCAGTTCACGGTTTTTAGGATTTTTAAAATACTGTAATTTTACTGGCATATTCATAGGATAAAACTCGCTTATAAGTCGATGACAAGGTCAGTCTGCGCTGAGTTAACACAAATTTTTAAAAGATTACCCGGCTCGGTATTTTGTGCGCCATTGACCAGATTCTTGGTTGAACCTTCCGCTTTATTACAGGCACATTTATTACAGATGCCCATACGACAGCCATGGGTCGGTCGGATATTCTGTTGTTCCAGACTCACCAGAATCGACTGGCCTTTAGGAATCGTGACGATTTTTTTCGATTGAGTCAGGGTTACATTGACAAAACCGGTATCAGCTTCATCATTCAGACTCATGCTGAACGCTTCACTTTTGAACAGTTTTGCTGAAGCAAACAGTCGTTCTGCAGTCGCAACAAAACCTGATGGTCCACATGCATAGACTGTACTTTGTTCCAATGCTTGCAATTGGTCTAGATAAGATTCATCAAGACGCGGCGCAGCCGGTTGTTCCTGAGTTGCAAATACCTGATAAGAAAAGTTTGAAAACTTTTGTGCCAGCTCTTCAAAACGCGCAATGAAAGCAGCATCCTGGTTTTTCTTAACCCAGTACCATAAAGTTACTGGTGCAACCAGTTCAGCTTTATCTTTTAAAGCTTCCAGCATACTCAGCATTGGGGTGATACCACTACCCGCAGCAAGCAAAAGCAATGGGCTGTCCTGTTCTGGCAAAGTCATGTCACCGAAAGGCTGACCGAATTCAATGATATCGCCGACTTCAGCCTGTTCAGCAAACCAGGTAGTAACTTTACCCGCATTCACTTTTTTAACCGTCAATAAAATATGCTGCTGATCAATACGGGTCAGACTATAGCTACGTTCATAACGAATGCCGTTCACCACCACAAATACAGGATGATGCTGGCCCGCCTGACCGAACTGGAATAAATGATTGACACGAATCGTCAGGCTCAGCATATCCTGCGCAGCATGTTCTTTGCGCACAATCTTGCCTAAGGGCTGATTCATTGACCATAAAGGATTTAATTTCTGCATCCAGAAATTAATCGCATATGGATCAATCACACTCTCTTTCAGCGTATTTAATGGTGTTTTAAGCTTTTCGAGTACAGGCATCGTTTTAGACATCACCTTGGATTTTTAATTATTATACACTTGTATATATATTTGTATATACATTTGTATTGTTTCTAATCATTTCACAAGCTGGACCGCCTTCGTTATAATGTGTTAATGCCTTTTACTAATCACCTCATGAATGAGCCTTCAATGAAAATAAGCAGTGACGCGTCTTTACCATCGAAAAGCATTGATGAGCCCATTATTGTCCGTAGTGTGGGCCGTAAAGCGACCATTACCAAGGAAGAACTGTTTCAGGCTGCTTTAAACCTGATTGGACCACAAAAAAGTATTTCATCTTTAAGCTTGCGTGAAGTTGCTCGTGAGGCTGGAATTGCTCCGAACAGTTTTTATCGTCATTTTAAAGATATCGATGAACTGGCGATTGAATTGATTGATCGTGCCGGGATCGTGCTGCGTCAGATTCTCAATGAGTCCCGCCTAAAAGCATCGAAACAGAACAGTATTATCCGTAGCTCTGTTGAAGTCTTTATTGCCCAGCTGGATGCTGATGAAGGCAATTTAAGTCTGTTATTACGTGAAGGTTATACTGGTTCAAAATCTTATAAACAGGCAGTCGAACGCCAACTGAATTATTTCCAGCAGGAGCTTCAGGAAGACCTGATCCGTCTGGAACGACTAAATAATAAAAAATTATTTCATCCCGAGATTGCGGCCAGAGCGATTACCCAACTGGTATTTAATATGGGTGCCAATGTGATCGATATGGCACCTGAAGACCGTAAGGAAATTGCGGAACAAACCATGATCATGATTCGCATGATTCTGGAAGGCGCACGTCATCTGGATCAATCCCAAATCCGTTAAGCTAGACACCAAAAAGACTCTTTATGAGTCTTTTTTATTACCAAGATTAAAGCTTCTTCAATCTGGCTTTAATATGGTTTGCCGTCATTTCCGGATGCTCTAGTGGAAACATATGTCCGCCCTGCACCACCGAATAATCAATTTGATAAACCTTATGCATGCCTTGTGGTAAACCTTGCTGATAAAACTGGCTGCGTTCTGCTGTGATTAAATGTATCGGAACCTGGGGTGGTTTTCTTGGTGTACGCCACCACCAAGCCGGTACAGTCCGGAAAATTTCTGCCTCAATCTGTTTAGGAATGGCTAGAGTTACTCCTTCACGCTCTTGATCAGGCACAATCCCGCTTTCAATATAATCCTGAAAACATTGCTCATCAAAATGCTTAAACAGACGATTCGATTTTAGTGCTGCAACGGCGTCCTGTTTAGATGGCCAGTAATCCTTACGTTTTAGGGTAATACCTGCCGGAGTGAAACGGTCAATACTTTTTAGATTAAGCTTTTTCACAACTTCAAACAGTGCACTGTTTTTACCAATCACGAAAGGTGGATCCATGATCACCAGCTTGGAAAATAAATCCGGACGTTGATAGGCTGCCATTAAGGTTACTAAACCACCGAAAGAATGCCCGAGTCCAATCACTTTTTGATCCGGAGATTGCTGCTGGATATCCTGTATCACTTCATTTACTAGATAACGCCAGTCTTTGGTAATTGGATAGGCTGGATTCATCCCGATCAGCGGAATTGCCTTGACCTGATATTCATCCTGAAAATAATTTAAAAACTTGCGATAGCTTGCCGATGGAATGCCATTGGCATGAGTAAAATGCAAAACCTGTTTCATTATTTTCTTTGATCATTTCTTTATAAAGTCTGAAAGAAGCTTAATATTGAAATGCAAAATTCTACAGAACCAAATTCATCAATCTATGACCTTTAAGTCACTATGAACTCATGTCTGGATATAGATGATTATTTTTTGGAAATAGTCAGGTTTTGCATCGGCAAAAAAGTGGCTCCACAACTGGCTTTATCTCCAGCAATGATTACAGCCCTGCCTTTGACTATTGTAGATAAATCACTAGCAATAGCTGTCACGGTAGTTTGGCACTTGGGACAGTAATGCTTCATGCCATTCAGATGCACCGCCATGCCATTAATTAAAAAAGAGTTTTCACATTCAGTGACCATACCGCCATGGCTGGTTTTCGCGCCAATAGTGATCAATGCTTTGGACATGATATTTTATTTCTTATTCTTAGAGGTGCTGATTTTAAACAATACAGAAAATATCAGCTAGCACAGCCCGACCAAAAGCTCAATCATGACTTTAATTCCAGCCATAAAAAAGCAGCCCGAAAGCTGCTTTTTAATTCATTAGACTTTATGGCTTAACCACGACCATTACCTGAATCGCTTCAGGTGTTACAGATAAACCTTCTAACAGACTCAAACCTTCTTTCTGCAATTTCTGTAAACGTGCGATTTCATCTTCACGGATACTTGGGTTGAACTGTTTTAAGTAAGTCAGACGGTCAATTTCATACTGCCATTTATTACCATATACTTCTTTAGCCTGCTGCTTGAAGTTTGGCAATGCTGAACGAGCCAATTCCAATGCTTGTTGATAACGCGCTTCAATTACTTCACGGCGCGCTTTCACTACCTGACGGCAGCTATTGCCATCTAAATGATGTAGATATGGTTTCAGGATTTCAGGCGCAATCTTCTGAGACAGATCCTGACCTTTTTCACTCAGCAATACACGGATCAGCTGCTGTGGCAAGCTTGACGGTAAGTTCAGTGCTTTTGGTGCAACCACATCAACCTTGAACCACACTTCCATCAATACAGAACCTTGTGGCAATGCTGCAGACTTTAAGACCGCAACGTTGGTACTACCAAAGCCCTGAGTATTGATCATTTCCATCACGCTTTCAGTGAATGGATGCTCTAAAGTTAGATATTGAGCATCTTCACGAATCTGAGCCTGGTCACGATAGAAGGTGGCTGTCATACCCTCTTCATCCAGGGTCAAACCTTGTACCTGCATCTGATCCGTTGGCTTGATGATCACCGTACCATTGCTTTGCTCATCAAAGTCGATATTGGTCGATGCCATAAAACGCTTCATGAACATTGGCAAGGTGGTATTGTCATCATAGTCTTCAAGCGCATTAACAATTTCCTGTGCCACGACGGGGCGGCAAGAATTGTACTCAAGCAGACGGTCACGACCTTCCTGCAACTCGGCTTCAAGCGCTTCACGTTGTACGCTAACTTCTTCCAGCAGATCTTCAAATTCCTGACCTTTATCTGCCAGCAAGCAATCTTTCAGGGCAACAATAAAGTTTTCTTGCAGCGTTTGCGCCGTTGGAGAAATGTTGCTGAAAATATTCAGCGCTTCGTTATACCAACGGAACATACGCTCCTGCGCAGTACCCACCAGATAAGGCACATGAATCTGGATACGGTTTTCCTGACCGATACGATCCAGACGACCAATACGCTGTTCCAAAACATCCGGATTGGCCGGTAAGTCAAACAGGATCAAGTCTGATGCAAACTGAAAGTTACGGCCTTCTGAACCGATTTCAGAACATAACAGAATCTGTGCACCATAAGATTCTTCAGCAAAATAAGCTGCTGCCTGGTCACGTTCCAAAAGACTCATGCCTTCATGGAACATGGCAGTACGGATACCTGCATGCAGACGTAATACATTTTCCAGTGCTTCAACCACTGGACCACTACGGGCAATCAGTAATACTTTTTTGTGTTTCAGATCAGTACGCAGCTTTTCCATCAACCACATTACACGCGGATCGGTTTCCATCCACGAGCCATCAAGTTGAGATTCTTCCGGCCACATCTGTTCACGTAGTTTGCCATCTTTAGACCAGTTTTCTGGCGCTGGCAATGGTGCTGGCTGACAGTCACGACCCGGGAAGCCCTGAATCGCTTCACGTGTGTTACGAAACAGGATACGACCCGTACCATGACGGTCTAGCAATTCATGAATGGCACGGAAACGTTGCTCTGGGGTATCTTCAATCGCATGACCAAGCAGGCTTTCAATCGCAGTGAAATGCTCAGCTTCCAGTGGAAGGTCTGACATCAGTACTTCAGCGATTTTAGCGGTATGCTGATATTGCTCTTCTTCATCTAGGAAACGATCCAATGAACTGAAACGTTGCGGATCAAGTAAACGTAGACGTGCAAAGTGAGATTCTACACCGAGCTGTTCTGGTGTTGCAGTCAATAACAATACGCCCGGTGTTTTCTCTGCCAGCTCTTCGATCAGATCATAACGGTCATTGCCGCCTTCTTCCTCAGACCACATCAGGTGATGCGCTTCATCGACAACCAACAGGTCAAAGCCCGCTTCAATCGCCTGTTCGCGTAGATCTTCGTGATCCACCATCAAGTCCACAGAAGCAATAATGCGCTGCTCAGTCAGGAATGGATTTAACTCAGAATCATGCTCTTTAATCGAGGCAGTACGAGCCAAATCAAATAGGGAGAATTCAAGATTGAAACGACGGCGCATCTCAATCATCCACTGATATTGCAGTGAATCTGGAACCAAGATCAGAATACGTTCAGAACGGCCAGTTTTAAGTTGCTGATGAATGATCAGACCTGCTTCGATGGTTTTACCCAAACCGACTTCATCCGCCAGTAAAACACGCGGTGCAAAACGCTGACCGACTTCATGTGCGATATACAACTGGTGTGGAATCAGACCTACACGCGAACCGACCAGACCACGCAATGGACTGGTTTGCATATTGGCTTGCATCAATAAGGCTTCAATACGCAGGTCATACCATTCTTTATAGTCAATCTGGCTGGCCAGTAAACGGTCTAAAGGCTTGGACAACTGGATCGTTGCACCTACACGGGTTTCATTTAAAGCTTTACGTTCTTCTGTGCCATCTTCAAGAGTACGGACCACGTGATAACGCACTACGCCATTGCGGTCTTCAACTGACTCAACGGTCCAGATTGTACCTTCCTGATCTTGCAGCTCATCATTCGTATTAAATACGATACGAGATAAGGGTGCGTTACTGCGAGCATAGACGCGAGTTTCATCGCTTTTTGGGAATAAAATGCTGACCGATCGCTCATCAACATCAATAAGAACCCCTAAACCGAGTTCTGTTTCAGTATCTGATAACCAACGTTGACCAATAGCAAATTGCTGCAATTTTTCCACCTTTATCTTAAGTACAAGA
>NZ_DFDO01000094.1:0-4284 GCF_002367915.1 Acinetobacter sp. UBA3025 | reverse complement strand
CATTGATCACATAAAATACATTATTATATTTATGTAAGCATGAAAAATATTAGAACAAAAGTATACAAATAATTAATCAAGTTAACGCAATAAAACAGATTTCCATTCAAAAGATGTAGTTAAAAATTATTATTAAAATGAATATAAAAAAATGCTCCTAAACATAGAAGCATTTTATTTATTAAAGAAAATAAAAAATTATTTTAAATAGTCTAATAAATGACTAAAGTTCTCAATCGTATATTTAGGCTGTGCCTGCTGTAATTCAATTTCTGAACCATAGCCGTATTTGACTGCAATCGACTCAATCCCATTATGGCGGGCACCAAAAATATCATGCTCACGGTCCCCCACCATAATGCATTGATTAGCCTGTATGCCTTGTTGTTCCAGGATATACTGAATCAGTTCCCCTTTATTAGTCCGGTCACCATTCAGCTCACTGCCATAAATCTCAGTAAAATACTGGGCCAGATTAAAATGTTCCAGAATCTGTTTGGCATAAACGGTTGGTTTTGCTGTTGCGAGAAACAGGCGATAACCACGGCGTTTAAGTTCCGCCAGAGTTTCAGCTACGCCTTCAAAGACGTGATTTTCATATAAGCCAGTCACTGCAAAACGCTCACGATATGCCATTAGTGCCTGTTCAGCCAGGGTATCATCCGCATCTACATTCAGAATTTTGGCTAGCGAAGCTTTTAGAGGAGGCCCGATAATCCAGTCAATATTCGTGTCTTCACTGATCGGATGACCCACCTTTTCCAGACCATAGCGGGCAGAAGTCGTAATCCCCACTTTTGGATCAGTTAATGTACCATCCAAGTCAATTAAAATATTCTGAATCACACCTTGTCCCCTATGTTTGCAGCCGACATCAATTCATATCGTGAGTATAGCCAGATTTGTCTACCCTAAAGGAATTATTAGGCCATAAAAACAAGCCAAGAATGCCCATTTTCAGGGTAATCAACTCTATATTTTGATCAGATAAAACATACGAAATTTTGCCTGACAGACCGTTCTTGCAAGTGATAGAAATTAATATCGAGAGTTTGAATAAATTTGCCTATACTAAGGCAATTTTAGTGAATGAAGGACATCATTTTGCGACCTACCGTACTTTGCTTTTCAGGTTTAGATCCTTCAGGTGGAGCAGGCCTTCAAGCAGATATTGAAGCCATCGGTCAAAGTGGTGCTCATGCTGCAATAGCCTGTACAGCCCTGACTATCCAGAACTCACAACAGGTCTTTGGTTTTGAAGCAACTTCAAAGGAATTACTGCTGGCTCAGGCCAATGCTGTGGTAAAGGATCTGCCGATTCGTTGTGTTGAATCAGGCATGCTGGGAACGACTGAAAATATTGAAGCACTGGCAGAATTTCTAACTGCGCATCCGGACTATCAGTATGTACTGGATCCAGTGCTGGTAGCCAATAGTGGTGGCTCACTCGGCAATCAAGCCACACTGGTCAAAGCGTTTAAACAACTGATTCCGCTAGCCACGATTTTAACTCCAAATACAGTCGAGTTGCGCGCTCTGACAGGTGAGCAGGATTTAGATCAAGCCACGCAGAAACTGTTCGAAATGGGTGCCCACGCGATTCTTGTTAAAGGTGGCCACGAAGATACTCCCGACTATATCCAGAACCGTCTATATATTCAGGGTGAATTGATCAACGAAACGCGTTGTCCGCGTCTGGAAGGTGAATATCACGGCTCAGGCTGTTCACTGGCGAGTTTTATTGCCGGACGTCTAGCTTTGGGTGACCAGTTAAAAACTGCCGTACAACATGCAGAAACCTGGTTATTTGGTGTATTAAAGAATGCGGAAATTCCGGTACCGGATGGTCAGCGGATTCCAAAACGTTTCTAATCTTCCCTAAATAAAAAAGCCTGAACGATTCAGGCTTTTTATGGTGATTTTTTTCAAGAATGGACAAATAGACGTGATGATCTTGTTTCAATGAAATTTAAAACTTGCGCCTTAACCTGCCAGTTTCACAGGACGCAGTTTTTCAGTTTTCTCCTGAACAGGAACAGAAATATGTTGATAATGCAATTGCCACTGATCTTGCTGCTTGCTCAAGACCATGCTGAAGCGGCACCATTGCAAAGGGAAATATCGTTCCATCGCCGCATAGGCAATCCGGACATAACCATATACGAAAGCCATGTCATTATTGACCTGAATGGTGACCTCCTTCCGTTCAACGCGCATACCATTGTTGCGCATATATGGGCGGTACTGTTGCCATGCAGCCTGATAAGCCTCGATCCCTTTCAGTTCGGAGCTAATATCAATCAGACAGACATCTGGTCGGCAAAGTTGACGAATTTCGCTGAATTCAAGTGAACAAATAGCTTGATCCCATTTTTGTAAAAATGTCCTGACTTCCTGAGCCAGACATTCTTCCCCTATTATTTTCATTGAATACCTCTCTATAAGGTTTTATTCAGACTTGAAAACCGAGATTTCAAGCATCTCATTATTTTCAGTCTTTCTTGTTTTTCATTATTTTTAATTATGTGAATGGGTCCTAGTTTTACCCATCCCCCATATATCAGGTCAAAAGTGTGACCTAATACCTAAAATTACACCATTTTTTAATTATAGGCAAAATTTTCTGATCAACTGCAATCATCAGGTGAATTTTGACTGATTATTTAAATTTTCATGCTCTAGTTTTATTTATCGTTCTTTATATTTCAAAATCGCTTTGATACTTCTCAATTTTTTATTAAGTTCTGATGTATTCAAGATAAAGAGAGAAACTAAGAAAACTTCATTTCCTAGTCCTCACTTCAATCTAAAAAAAATCAAATAATAGCTTTAGTATAAGTCTCTTTGTCCATTTCCAGAATTTCAACACAGAGCTGAATCTTTAACCCCGGCTGCGAGACAATGTGCTGCTGCATGACCTGAAGTACCAGCTTGGAAATTGCCTGGCGGATGTCCAGACTACGACCAGTCAGGAGAGAAACTTTAGCATGTACATAAGCCTGATCTGTCTCCTGCTCTAGTCCAATCACAAAATCCTGCTGTACAATCGCCCTACTTTTTAAATCATTCGGGTCATTAATATAACCGGCGTTAAATAAGGCCTGGTGAATTGCCAACATTAAAGGTCGGGTTTCAAGCTGCTGAATATTATCTGAATATTCAAGATGAAGATGAGGCATAAAGCATAGATCCAGGCATGATATGGCAATCAGAAGAGATTGATCTTCGAGTTTGAGGAAGAAGCATAAACCTTCAAACCCGAAGACCGAAAGCACTCATTCGTATAAGAACGTATCAGGCTTTTTTCACATATTCAGATTTGAGCTTCATGGCGCCAATGCCATCAATTTTACAGTCAATATCATGTCCATCAGTTGCATCGGGCAATAGACGAATATTTTTGACTTTAGTCCCGACTTTAACCACTGAAGAAGATCCTTTAATTTTAAGATCCTTAATCACCGTAACTGTGTCGCCATCAGCCAGCAGATTGCCATGCGCATCCTTGATGACCACGGTTTCCTCAGTTGCTTCCCCTTCTTTCCACTCATATCCACATTCTGGGCAGATTAACAAGTCACCATCTTCATAAGTATATTCAGACTGGCATTTTGGGCATTGTGGTAGAGCCATAGCAACCTCAACAAAATAAAAAATAAAAGAAAAAACAAAAAATTAAAGCTGAATTATAGCATCTTTGGGTGGGCTCATGCTCAAGCTTTAAAAGGATCTCCCGCTCAACTTAATTAACTGAACCTAACCATCCAAAATATGTGGATTGACCAACCAGGACAAAAGTTGCAATGACTCCTGCCAGCTTAAGTGGCATGCAGATGGCGGTACCAGATCCGGATAACCCACCTGAATAATATGCAGGCTGGTGCCTACAGACACTTTTTCAAAGATGAGCGTGACTTCAATTTCACCTTTGACCTCAGGTGTAGAAAAGCAATCGGTATAGCGCAGTAACTGGTTAGGAATAACTTCATGATAGGTGCCATGTAAATGATGCTGGGTACCAGTGGCAAAATTGGTCAAGGTGATTTTATAGCTGCCTCCCGGTTTGACTTCGGCATGCTCAACTCTGGCAGTAAAGCCATGCGGTGCCAGCCATTTTGCAATAGCATCTGGATGAATAAAAGCCCGGTACACCCGTTCCGGTGGCGCACTGAATACGCGATGCATTTTTAGGGTATAACTCATTTCAGCCTACCTTTTTTTCTTGTTCTTACTGAAAGATTATTTTTATTTATTATTCGGACGGATCATCCCGATCTCGTCGGC
>NZ_DFDO01000099.1:0-9505 GCF_002367915.1 Acinetobacter sp. UBA3025 | reverse complement strand
AATTCAGTACAAACTGAACTGCGACACGGGCCTGATTGGGCCATTCTACTTTAGGTACATCACCATGATAGCCAATCAAGTCACGTGAATAAGGCTGGTTTCGAATTTGATCTATGAGTTCTTGTCCGCGTAGATAGGTACTGGTCACGTTTAATCCCTGATGTGTTATATCAAAAAGTAAAATTGAATAAGCGTGACAAGCAATTTATGCGCCAAAAAGGTTCATTTAATTTCTTCTAAATTCACCTATTAGTTTTGCCAACTGCTCTATACCATCAAATGTAGTTGGAATCTTATCGTCAGATGAAACAAGTGGAGAAAAAATAATATTTTCAAATTTTTCAAAACCACTTGAATTTTTCTTATGTAATTTTTCTGAATCTTCAGCATAGCTATAAATAAACTGGCAAAGTGCCATGCGGAGTTCAAGTTGCATCATTTGGGATTTTACAGATCGTACTTCTTGTAGATTAATTCTATAAAAATAGAGCATAAATAAAATTAGAGAAATTGAAGGAATTACCATGTACCATATAGTTGTGGAATTTATTGATATTTCATTCGCAATTAAATATCCAAAAAATAATATTTCTATAATGGGTATTAGTAAAATTATTCTGAAAAGCCACTTATAATTTCTTTCGGGATTTTTTAGGTCGACCTTTTTCTGGTCATACAAATTTTTAAAACCCGCATTTAATAGAACAAAGTCATAAGTTTGTTTGTTCTTTTCAAGGCGTTCTTCCAGCTCTTTGACAAGATTATATTTATCTGAAAAATTTTCTTCCCATTTTTGAATTTGCAATAAAGTTTGATCATTTTTTTCTAAAAGACTTTTAAAATCTGAAAAATCTTTTTCCTCTAAAAACTTTCTAATATCATTTAATTTAGAATTACTATAAATTTCTCCACAGATTAGATAAGGAATTTCATCTACAAAATCATAATGTGTTTTAAACTTTAAATAATTTCTATTTTTTTCAGTATAAATAAAGTCATAGAAATTTCTGAGTATTGGAACTTCCTGCTCATTTTCACTAATTCCTCTTCGAAACCCCCATTCCTTAAGATAAACATATAAAGTCACTGCTCCCCACTTTAAATGCTCTAATTCTGTATTAGTAACTTGAGTACTTAATTGTGATAAATCAAATAAAGCCCATTTTTTTGTTTGTTTTAAATTTTCATCTAAAAAACTTAAATTTTCTTTATTAAACAGACTTTTTAAAGATCTAACTTTATGGGCCCATCTTTTTTTTTCTTCATTTTCCGAATTTAGATTCTTATTGGCTGTTTCAAATAATTTTGCTAAGGCAAATTCAAATTCTTGTGCTACAAAAGAAAAAACCATCTGATCCCCTAATTTTTATAGATAAATTATCGAATCATTATAAATAAAAAGCCCCAATTAAGGGACTTTTCATCTTTAAAACAAAAAGTACCGCTGCGCCATCGGCAACACTTCTGCTGGCTCACAGGTCAGATGCACACCATCGGCACGAACTTCATAAGTTTCTGGATGCACCTCCATTACAGGGCAATAACTATTATGTTTCATGTCCTGTTTGGTGACCTGGCGTGTCGCCTTACATGGTGAAATCAACTTTTTCAGACCTAATTTTTCATGTACGCCATCATCAATTGCAACTTGTGAGAGGAATGTAATACAGGTGTTATGTACCCCGCGCGGATAAGCCCCAAACATTGGACGATAATGCACAGGCTGTGGCGTTGGAATAGAAGCATTAATATCACCCATTGGCGCTGCTGCAATCATCCCGCCTTTAATAATCATGGATGGTTTTACTCCAAAAAATGCAGGCTTCCACAATACCAGATCAGCTAACTTACCTTCTTCAACAGAGCCAATTTCATGGCTTAAACCGTGAGTAATTGCAGGATTAATCGTATATTTGGCGATATAACGTTTAACCCGGTTATTGTCTTTATAGGCAGTATCACCTTCCAAAGGCCCACGTTGCACTTTCATTTTGTGCGCCGTTTGCCAAGTCCGTAAAATTACTTCACCGACACGGCCCATCGCCTGAGAGTCAGAAGACATCATGGCAATTGCGCCCATGTCCTGCAATATATCTTCTGCAGCAATGGTTTCGCGTCGGATACGGCTTTCTGCAAAGGCCACATCTTCTGCAATCGCTGGATCTAAATGGTGACAGACCATCAACATGTCTAAATGTTCATCGATGGTATTGACGGTATATGGACGAGTTGGATTGGTTGAAGATGGTAATACATTCGGTTGACCAATGGCTTTTAAAATGTCCGGAGCATGTCCGCCACCTGCACCTTCGGTATGGTAAGTATGAATGGTTCGATTTTTAAAAGCTGCCAAAGTTTCTTCCAGAAAGCCACTTTCGTTTAGTGTGTCAGTATGAATAGCAACCTGCACATCGTACTGGTCGGCCACAGTCAGACAGTTATCAATCGCTGCTGGTGTCGAGCCCCAATCTTCATGCAGTTTTAATCCGACTACACCAGCTTTAATTTGCTCTGCAATTGGCTCTGGCTGGCTTAAGTTGCCTTTACCTAATAAACCAATATTCATCGGTAAATCATCAATCGCTTGCAACATGGTGGCAATATGCCAAGGTCCTGGAGTTACTGTGGTCGCAGAAGTTCCAGCTGCCGGACCCGTACCGCCGCCGACCATCGTGGTTGTGCCAGACATTAATGCCGTTTCAACTTGCTGCGGGCAGATCCAGTGAATATGGGTATCAATTCCGCCAGCTGTTAATATTTGTCCTTCGCCAGCAATGACTTCTGTAGCTGCGCCCAGTGGAATGGTAATATTTGGCTGAATATCCGGATTGCCGGCTTTACCGATTTTCCAGATTCGGCCATTTTTTAAGCCCACATCGGCCTTTACAATACCCCACCAGTCAACAATCAGCGCATTTGTAATGACAGTGTCAGCCACTTCAGATGACAAAAGTTGTGATTGACCCATACCATCACGAATGACCTTGCCGCCACCAAATTTAACTTCTTCACCATAAGTGGTGAAATCCTGTTCGACTTCAATGAATAATTCAGTATCAGCTAGACGAACACGATCCCCGGCTGTCGGTCCAAACATTTCGGCATAAGCACGACGTGACATTTTCATGATTTATAAACCTTTATAATTCTGCTGCAATTTTTATGAATCGAGCTTGCCCATGATCCGCCCGGCGAAACCATAAACTTCACGTTTCCCAGCCAGTGCGACCAGTTCCACATCACGTTTTTGCCCCGGCTCAAAACGAATCGCCGTACCAGCAGCAATATTTAAGCGAAAGCCTTTGGCCAACTCACGGTCAAACTGCAAGGCATCATTCGCTTCAGCAAAATGGAAATGTGATCCGACCTGAATCGGCCGATCACCAATATTAGCAACAGTTACCTTCAAAACTTCCCGACCGACATTCATTTCAATATCGCTCTCAGGCGTAAAAATTTCTCCTGGAATCATGTACTGCTCCTAGACGATCGGTTGATGGACAGTGACCAGCTTTGATCCATCTGGAAAGGTTGCTTCAACCTGCACTTCTGCAATCATTTCCGGAATGCCTTCCATGACATCATCACGTGTCAATAAGGTCGTACCGTAATGCATTAATTCACTGACGGTCATGCCATCACGCGCACCTTCAAGCAATGCCGCAGAAATATAGGCAATGGCTTCTGGATAATTCAGTTTTAAACCACGAGCTTTACGACGCTCTGCCACCAGACCCGCAGTAAAAATCAGCAGTTTATCTTTTTCTGTAGGGTTGAGTTCCATAACTGGTTCCTCATTGATATATATGTATTTCTAAGCAAAATATGTGCAAGATTCGATATTTGGTGTTCTCTCTCCCTTTGGGAGGGAGTTAAAGGAAGGGTTTTAATAAATGTTTAATCACCTCTCCCTAACCCTCTCCTATAAGGAGAGGGAATTAAAGGGTTACGTCCGCCAAATCCTCGGAAATGCCTCATCCAGACCGAACCAGTAACGTCTTAATCGAGCGCGAATTGCAGCAAAACCATCATGGCATTGACGGACATCATCTCCCAGAAAACGTGCACTAATTACATCGCCAAGCAAAGTCAAGGTAATCGGTACATCCATCCGCATAATAAGCTCACGAATTAAATCGAGATGCTGTTCCAGATAAAAACTCGCGCGATATTTTTCAGGCGGTACAGCCCAGAAGCTACCCATCACCGCATGTCCATTCATACCTAGACATGAACTGAGCCAGCGGTCATTGCCCTTAAAATTCAAGGTGTCTGCAACCAGCAATTTGTCTTTGCGCCAAAGCTGAAACCGGTTTTTATAAGCTCCCTGTGCAAACTGCTCATCTCGTGCCTGACGGCCGATCACCAGCATATCCCAACCAATAAAACTGGCTGCTGCATCTAAGTGGACGATTGTTTCGGAACTGGCATTAGCGCCATCAAATAGCATGGTTTCTTGAGGCAGCCATTCAAAAATCGCATTGTCATTTAAACGGATATGAATGTGCTGAAAGGCCTGCTTGCCATTGGTTCTGTACCACTTACCCGCACCTGGTGTGGTCACCAAGGCATGGGCATTCGCATCCACCTGCATATCAAAAGTGAGATGATCTCCACCGGCGATCCCTGCTGGCGGATGCACGATAATGGCATGGCAAATCCCATTGGCTTCTGGCCATAACATTTTCTGGATGCGTACCGGTCCATGATGCTTGCGATGTTGCAAAATGGTTCGCGCAGTCTGTTGCTGCGCCTGAAATCCCATTTCCAGACGTGCATACCATAAGTTCTGCTGCGTGCTTTTTTCTGCCAGTTCGTACATCAACAAATCAATCCAATATCATCTGAAAATGATTTTCCAGGCATTAAGCCAAACCAATGACAGCAACAACTGCAGCTAGACCACCAACGATCTGCTTGCCATAAGGCACATATTTTTTCACGAATGCACCTAGAGCCAAGCCTGCACCATAAATCAAAGCCATTGCTGAAACCATACCGACAATTAATAGCGATACATGTCCACCTTGACCCAGTTCACTTCCATGCGCTACGCCGTGGAAGCTGGCCAATAAAATTGCAGCGACAGGCAAAACCTTATTCGATTTAGTCCATAGCGCAACAGCTAAAATAACCAGTGAAGCGATGATGCCTGACTCAGCCAGTGAAGTTGAAAGCAGACCCTTGCTACCGAGCACAAAGCCTGCAACCATCGCTACTGCCAGACCGATGAGACCCGAAATTTTCCAGCGTTGATTTGCAGTCCACATCAATACACCAAAGGCAATCGCCATCATCAGGTGATCTAAACCAGTAAAAGGATGGACAAAGCCAGACCAGAATCCACTGTGATGGTCATGTCCCGCGTGAGCAAATGCCAACATCGGTAAAGCTGCCACGCTTGCAACCAGTAACTGTTTGAATAGACGCATGATGAATTTCCCCTTAAGACTTAAATAAACCTTGTTTTTCGATAAAGCTGATAATTTCGTTCAAGCCATCTTGTGTTTTCATATTAGAAAATAAAAATGGTTTATCGCCACGCATGCGCTTCGCATCCTGATCCATCACCTCTAGGCTGGCACCCACCATTGGTGCTAAATCTGTTTTATTGATAATCAGCAGATCCGACTTGGTAATTCCCGGACCACCTTTACGTGGAATCTTCTCGCCACCGGCAACATCGATTACATAGAGAGTTAAATCGGACAATTCAGGACTAAAGGTTGCCGCAAGGTTATCGCCACCACTTTCAATAATGATCAGCTCCAGTCCATCAAACTTTTCACACAAATCATCAATCGCAGCCAGGTTAATGGACGCATCTTCACGAATCGCAGTATGTGGACAGCCACCTGTTTCCACACCCACGATACGATCTGGTGACATCGCTTCATGACGGGTTAAAAAGTTCGAGTCTTCTTTGGTGTAGATGTCATTGGTCACCACTGCCATATTGTATTTTTCACGCAGTGCAAGACATAAATTCAGGGTTAAAGCCGTTTTGCCTGATCCAACCGGACCACCAATTCCAACGCGTAATGGACTACGTTCTGACATGTTGATTTCCTTTATTACATTTTCTGGGCATCAGTTTTAATGATGCTTTTCGATCTTTTTACTACTGCTCTGGTCTGAAGATTATGACCGGAATAAGCGTGAATACTGGGTTTCGTGCGACATGCTTAACATGGCATATTGCGGTAATGCGCTGCTGATTTCATGATCGTCCAAAGCTAATGCAGCCTGTACAGCTTCAGGAATTTCCTGATGTAATTGCCATATAATCCGCTGCCCGCTCATTTGCCCGAGTGGAATGGTTTTTACTGCTGCCAGCACCTGATTTTCCAAAACTGTAAAGCTATAAGCAGTTAAGACATCGGCAAGATCTAAACCCAACTCACCACATAAATGTGCGTACACCGGCACAAACCCTAATTGCTTTTTTACGCTCGGCGGCTGTTTTAAAACATCCCTAATCCATGCATTCAAGGAAAATGCCAACTGCTGAGATTCAGCCAGTAATTCTTTGGATTCTCGGCTAGCCCGATAGAGTTCTGCCCAATATTGAAACTGTTCAGGATTATCAAAAGACTCCACCAGACGCTTGAGTACTGGAAGCTCAAAACGCACCAGCAGCATTTCCAGTACTTCTTGGAAGTAGCTCACACAGGAGGCTTCATCATGCACCATGCCTTTTTCAATCGCACTTTCCACCCCTTGTGAATAGCAGTACGCTCCAATCGGCAATGCCGTTGAAGATAAAGTCAGCAAGCTGAGCAGTTGAGACGCATTAGTGATGGACATGATGTAAAGCCTTGATTGGGCTTAAACGGTGGTCATGCTGATGCTGTGCATAAGCCCCACTTTCAGGTTCAAATGGATACATGACTTCCTGAACTTCAAGACCTAAACCTTGCACCATTTCAGCCAGTACATGATCCGGTTCAAAGTACAATGCAGTAGGTGTTAACATGAGAGGAACATGACGATTCCCCAGATGATAGGCTGCTTTTAATAAGTCAAAGCTATTGTTTGTAGTCACCTGCATCAATTTTTCAGGTTTCGCATCGACCCGAAGAATGTCACCCTGTTCAGTTGCTATAAAAGAACCACTACGCAAGATTCCAGTACGTGGTAAATCTGCACCAATATCGACACCATTTTTTAAAGTTGCACGAAAACGGCTCTTTTGTCGTGTATCGAATGTGAGTTCAAGAGACTCAAAATCACTTTCTGGTGCAATGTTTTCCAAACGTTGCGTATAAATTTTCATAATTACCCTACTGATGCTGATAAATCCTGTATTTGTTCCAAATTGAAACCAAATAATTTTTAGCATTTAAAATTTGCATCAAAATAAAGCAGTTATCGTGCCAACTTGGTTTGTTAAAAGATCTAAAATTGAATGAAAGATAAAATCTCAATTTTTTTTGTTGAGCTAATCCGTAAGTTAAATTATTTTCTTGATTCAAAAATTTAAGCTAATATCTCTACAATTATTAAATAAGAATATGAGAGATAAATGGCAAAATTCTTAAATACAAGCGGCACAAATTTCTTTTTAGAAGAACTCATTAAAAATGCCAAAGAACGTCTAATTTTAATTAGCCCATATTTGCGTCTCAATGATCGTATTAAAGAGCTATTGGAAGACAAGGATCGGCTGAAAATTGATATCCGTATTGTCTACGGCAAAAGTGATCTGCATCCTGATGAAATTAAATGGATGCAAAAACTGGATTATGTGCGTCTAAGTTTTTGTAAAAATCTACATGCAAAATGCTATTTGAATGAATCAGAGTGCATCATTTCAAGCTTGAATCTCTATGAATTTAGCCAAGTGAATAACAATGAAATGGGGATTCTAATCCGCAAGTACGAAGATAATGATGTATTTAAAGAAGCTTATGAAGAAGCACAACGGATTATTCGAATTAGTGATGAAGTCCGTATTACTTTAGATGAGGTAAAAGCAGAGACCATCCCAACTGAAGAGAATAAATCAGAAGAAAATACAGCGTTCACGAAGCTGACCACAGCGAAGCTTGCAGCAAAACTAGGCTTAAAAACAGCAGACACTTTTGAGAAATTGATTGCCAAAGGTTATCTAACACTCAATGAAAATGGAAAGCATTTTTTAACAGATGAAGGTAAATCTGCAGGTGGAGAATTCCGAACTGGACAATATGGCATGTATTTTTTATGGAGTGAGAATACAGAGATTTAATTATATTTATAAATCCCTCCAAACCTCCCTTTTATAAAGAGAGGCGTCTTTCCCTCTCCCTTTGGGAGAGGGTCAGGGAGAGGGAATTTAAATTGCCACCAGATCCCGAATCCCTTTTTCCGGCATTTCACTTCCAACACCCTGAGCAATCACTTGTCCACGTGCCATGACGGTATAACCATCTGCCAGTTCTTCAGCAAAGTCATAGAACTGTTCCACCAGAACAATTGCCATTTCACCGCCATCAGCCAGCTTACGAATTACCCGACCAATATCTTTAATGATAGATGGCTGAATCCCCTCAGTCGGTTCATCCAAAATGAGCACACGCGGTTCAGATGCCAATGCGCGAGCAATCGCCAGTTGTTGTTGCTGGCCACCGGATAAGTCACCGCCGCGTCGATACTTCATTTCTTCTAATACCGGAAAAATCTCATAGAGATGTTCCGGAACTTTACGGGTTTTGGCTCCTTTAAATTTCGCCATGCCAATCAGAATATTTTCTTCAACGGTTAAAGTCGAAAAGATATCTCGACCTTGCGGCACATAGGCCAAACCTGCCCGAACTCGCTGTTCAGGGCTCAGTTTGGCAATATCTTTGCCATCTAAAAGAATCTGACCTGATTTGATAGGCAAAATCCCCATCAGACATTTCAGCAGTGTGGTTTTACCAACGCCGTTACGACCCAGAACCACTGAGCACTCACCGACAGGCGCATTGAAAGACACATCACGTAAAATGTGACTACCTCCATAAAACTGATTTACGTCTTTAACTTCTAGCATCAGTCAGCCCCTTAACGCCCAAGATATTTTTCAATGACATCTTCATTGGCTTGTACTTCTGCCAATGTGCCCTCAGCCAAAATCGCCCCTTGTGCCAGCACTGTTACTTTTTCACTAATGGTATCGATGAAGCTCATATCGTGTTCGACGACCACCAGCGTATGACTTTTTTTCAGCTCCAGACACAGTTCAGCAGTCCGTTCAGTTTCAGCATCGGTCATCCCAGCCACAGGTTCATCCAATAAAATCAATTTTGGACGTTGCATCAGCAGCATGCCAATTTCCAGCCATTGTTTCTGACCGTGCGATAAAAGCCCTGCAGGTTTGTGAATAAATTCCTGCAAGCGGATTTGCTGTAAGGATTCATCCAAGGCATTTTGTGCATCCGGATCGAGCTTGCTGAAAAAGCTTTTTTTAACACGTTTATCTTTAGGTGCAGCCAAGAGCAAATTTTCCATCACGGTGAAATTTTCAAACACCGTGGGTTTC
>NZ_DFDO01000055.1:0-11606 GCF_002367915.1 Acinetobacter sp. UBA3025 | reverse complement strand
CTTATTTCAGGACGGGACAAAGCAAATGAAATTAAAGTCAGGCTTCGGTCTGGCTTTTTTATATTTATAAAATGAAAAATAACAATATTCGTTTAGCCCAAGCTACGGACATTCAAAGCATTGTTAAGTTGATCCATACAGCTTATCGATCTAATTTGGGCTGGACGCATGAACATGACATTTTTTTAGGTGATCGAATTAATGAGGCTCAGTTAAGTGAACTTTTAGCACGGCCTGATTTCGAACTTTATGTCTTGGAAAATAATGATCAACTGGTGGGTTGCATTGGTCTGACACACTTGCCAGATTGTTTTGAAATCGGCAGTTTTGCTATTGACTCAGTTGGGCAAAATTCAGGTTATGGTCGAATATTGTTAGATTTCGCTGAATAATACTCCAGAGAAAAAATACCTTTCAAAAAACTTAGAATGTCTGTTCTTAATGTTCGCATTGAATTAATCGCGTATTATGAGCGTCGTGGTTATCACCAAACCGGCAAAACAGAGAGTTACCCACTGGATGCAGATGTTGGACAGCCTTTAGTAGATTTAAATCTGGTGATTTTAGAAAAGAGTCTCGAAAAGATTTATGAAGTTATTTGAATCTATTTTTGATTCTAAGTGTGTTTAATAAGAATAATGACAGGATATATGAATGGAAGTATGGTTAAGTGCTGAATTAAGTAGGGAAGTGTTAACAGAAGATCATCTTGATCTCGAAAATAAAGCACGTAACGCAGTAGAAAATGCCTTAAATGCTCAACTACAAAATAAGTCGTATGATATTCCTATAGATAAATGGAAGTGCATTGAAATTATAATGGGAAATGATAGTTTTGATGAACGTATTTTTTATTCATTTAAACGTAGAAATATGGATTTCCGTTTAATGATTGATCCAACAACTTTTAAGGCAACAGATGATTTAGGCCGTGAGAGACTCATTTTTAGGATGCTCTTAAGAAGCCTGGATTTGTTAAAAGTTAAGTTTGAAAAAGTCCGTCCGAAGCTTGATGCAAAGGTTTATGAGGAGCTTGAAAGACTAAAAAATGATGCACTAAATGTTGCAAAAGATGAAAGTTGGATTTAAAGCATATTTTAATTAAAGCCAGCGAAAGTGTTTTTTATTTATTATCCATTGAATTTTCCACTATTTTTATCCTGAAACGAGCCGCTTGTTGTATCCTTGCTCATTGACAGGCAATTGAATTGGATGCGATTGCCGCAAAACCCATATCATGAGTTGTTCAATGTTTCAGACTATCTTCACTGTACTGTTTCCGCTTATTGGCCTGATTACTTTGGGCTATGTATTAAAACAAAGGAAATGGCTGGAAGATAGTTTCTGGCGTGGGGCTGAAAAACTCAATTATTTTGTCCTGTTTCCAGTCATGCTGTTTTTAAATCTGGCCGTAGCCAAGATTGAAATGGCAGTCATTAAAGATGTGGTTCTGGTGGTCTTTAGCCTTATGGCGGTGGTCAGTATTGCTCTATATGTACTGCGCAAGATTTATCAGATTGGCTATGCACGTTTTGGGGTCTATGTGCAGGCACTCCTGCGTTTTAATACCTATATCGGACTTGCAGCAGTGAATGCTTTATTTCATCAGCAGGGCATGACCATTTTCGCCGTAGTGATGGTGTTATGTATTCCACTGGTCAATATCTTATCTGTACTGGCCTTTACCCGTAGTTCAGATATGCAGATTTTCAAAATTCTGGTTGATCTGTTAAAGAACCCTTTTATTCTAGGTTCTCTTGTTGGAGGGTTATTTAATCTTTCAGGCTTATCACTCTGGGCTGGGTTTGAATTATTCTTAAAACAGATTGCCTTATGCAGTTTGCCGCTTGGCTTGATGTGTGTGGGGGCTGCCTTACAGTTCCAGGGCTTCCAGCGGGATATCTTCCCATTGGGTCTGGCGACTTTTGGGCGTTTATTAGGAATGCCGCTTGCTGCTTTCTTTGTCTGCCAATTATTTGATATTGATCCTTTAACCACCCAGGTACTGGTGTTGTTTTTTGCTTTACCTACTGCTTCAGCTTCCTATGTACTGACGCGTGTCTATGGCGGAGATAGCCAGTTCATGGCCAGTATTATCAGTATGCAAACAGTAGTCGCGGCAGGATCTCTCATGCTGATTCTTTCCTGGTTAATTTAATTTTAGGATCTGAGAGTCGATCATAGATTGAGAGTTTTCTGGTAAATCAATCCTGTAAATAGCCTAAGCAAATATTAACTTTATTGCTTTTCTTAAATGCCTTGCATTGGAGCATGACGTAGGAAAATGAGGCAAAAAACCAAATTAAAATCTTAAAATTCATTTGAAATAGATAGGGTTATTTTTTCTAAATTTATTGAAAGTAGCGTTACCACTTAAATCACGTGAATTAACATAAATAAAAAACTGTAGTCCCCGATAAGATGGTATATAAATTGCTCAGGATAATAAAAATATTATTGCAGGAGAGAAATGCTACTGCATTCGCCGAAGGAGCAAGGTCCCAGGAAACTCTCAGGCAAAAGGACTGCAATAATATATTAAACTCTGGAGAGAAGTGTTGAATCACTCACCGAAGGGGGAAGGTTGCTGCATACAGTTATGATGCAGTCACCGAAGCTCTCAGGTACACATGACAGATGGGAAAGACATCACATATTAAGGAGAGGTGTCTATGCGTCATGTTATTGTGGTGGGGGCAGGCATTACCGGTGTAACAACAGCTTATGAGCTCGCTTTACTCGGTTATCAGGTCACGGTGGTCGACCGTCATCTTTATCCCGCGATGGAAACATCCTTTGCCAATGGCGGACAACTTTCTGCCTGTAATGCAGAAGTCTGGAATCAAAAAGCCACTGTATTGAAAGGCATCAAATGGATGTCACAGAAAACCGCGCCACTATTGCTTAATCCTTCTTTTAGTCTGCATAAATATGGCTGGCTGATGGAATTTCTAGGTCATATTAAAAATTATGAAGCCAATACCCGGGAAACGGTAAGACTCGCGCTACTGGCCAGAAAACGCCTGTTTGAAATTGCCGAAATTGAGCAGATTGATTTTGATCTGGAAAAGCGCGGAATTCTACATTTCTACCATAATAAAGCTGATTATGATGTCGCAATTAAGGTCAATGATCTCCTATGTAGTGGTGGTCTAGAACGTAATGCAATTACAAATGAAGAAATCAAGCAGATTGAACCTGCATTAACTGGAGATTACTACGCCGGGTTTTATTGCCAAAGTGATGCGACTGGAGATATTCATAAATTCAGTACCGGACTGGCAAATGCCTGTATGAAAAAAGGGGTGAAATTCGAATTTGGTCAGGATGTATTTGCAGTCGATCACCAGGCACAGCAGATTACGGTTAAATGCCGACCAAGCCCTGAAAATGTGCGTGCCGATGCTGAAGATGTGCTCGAGATTCAGGCAGATGCCATTGTAGTATGTGCTGGTGTCAGCAGTTATCAGTTGGCAGATCTGTTGGGTGAGCGAGTGAATGTCTACCCGGTGAAAGGCTATTCAATTACCGTACAGCTGAATGATGAGCAAAGTCAGCAAAATGCTCCTTGGGTCAGTCTGCTAGATGAGAGCGCCAAGATCGTCTTGTCACGTTTAGGTAAAGACCGCTTACGTGTTGCAGGAACCGCGGAATTTAATGGTTATAATCGGGATATTCGTGTTGACCGAATTCAGCCTTTAATTGACTGGACACAACGCAATTTCGATCTGTGTACTGAACATGTGGTGCCGTGGGCAGGCCTGCGTCCCATGATGCCGAACATGATGCCAGTGGTGCGCCGTGGTAGACAGGAACGTGTCTTTTACAACACCGGTCATGGACACTTGGGCTGGACATTATCAGCGGCAACCGCAGCGATGATTAGCCAAGAAATAGCTCAGCATTACCCGGCCTAAGTGAATAGCCCGCTTACGGGCTATTTTAAAAGATCAAAAATAATTGTTTATTTATTAAGCTCCTCCTACCTGAGGAAGAAGGTTAGGGGGAAGGGAATCTTTATAAAAACTTCTCCTATAAGGAGAGGGAATTCCTAGTTTAAATTTTTAAATATATATTTAGGATATTGATAGATAAAAATAAAAGTCGGCTGTTTAATCATATAAACGATAAATACCACTAAAGCGCTCGCAGCCTTTTTGCTCAGTACTGACCGTCAAGATTGCCTTGCTATAGTTAAAGTTATATTTGCAGTCATGCTCATTATCCGTAATCTGGCTTTTAGTTTCGGTCGTGGTATAAGCTAGAAAAGGAATGGTCTGGGTTTCTGCACGATTATTCGGATTGCGGTAAGCAATTCCTTCAATTTTGATGCGGTCTTTCGTCAGCTGATGAATCTTGAGATGAATTGGCTGTTTGGCCATTTGGCCCTGTTCAAACTTGAGATAGTGCTGAGTTAGGCTCTGATTCAAGGAAATATAAATATTGAGGTCATCCAGACGCTGGTCAAATTGCTGTTTAAAGCAGTCCAGCGTCTTACATTGCTGTAAGCGTGTACTCCATAGCTGCTGAGTATCTTGTAATAAGCGAACAGGCGCATCTGTAATCAGAAAAGCGGTAAAATATTGATCTGTCAGTTTTTCACGCGGTTCATCAAGAGAGGCTGAGCAGATCTTTTTCATGGCTGCGTTATTGTTATGATGACTGTTACAGTCCAGCGATTCAGCATGAATGCTGCTAGCAAAAAGGCCTGTCCCGAGTAAAAGTCCCATTATTTTCATCATATTTATATCAGTTTTCAGTAGCATGATCGCTTATACTTTCACTGTGTTACGCTAGGTCTAACTATAGCGAAATAGAAACGTCGTGTACAAGATTTCAATCAGTTATTTCTAAAGGATATAAAAGTGATTGCACAAATTCGTATTGGTCAGGGACTGGATGTACATGCATTTGAAGAAGGTGATTTTGTCACTCTGGCAGGTATTCAGATTCCACATACGCATGGCTTGAAAGCACACTCTGATGGTGATGTGGTTTTACATGCACTTTGTGATGCTTTGCTAGGTGCCTTGGCGCTAGGCGATATTGGCCAGCATTTTCCAGATACCGATCCGCAGTTTAAAGGTGCAGACAGCAAGGTTTTATTAAAGCATGTCTATCAGCTAATTTTGGATCGTGGTTATCGCCTAAATAATGCTGACATCACTGTAGCTTGTGAACGTCCAAAGCTGGCTAAACATAACCTGGAAATGCGTCAGAGCATTGCCGATGTACTGGATGTGGATGTGACTCAAATCAGTATTAAAGCCACAACCACTGAAAAATTAGGATTTACTGGTCGTCAGGAAGGTATTCTGTCTATGGCAACTGTTCTGATCAGTCATTACAAATAACATCAACCGAAGTTATTAGGATGAATCAGGGATAATTCCAATTCCTGTGTTGCTTTACGGCCTTGCAGCTGTAGGGCAACCGCATGAATTAAACCGGTCCAGGTTTCATTCGGTTCCCAGAGCTGATGCAGATATTCCTGTGCAGTCGGCATGTCCATATCCATATAGTATTGTCGATATAAATACATCAGGCAGCTGACATGATAATTCTGCGTACAATGTACCCAGACCATTTGTTCTTTGACCAGATGATCAATCAGATCCAGTACCAGCAGGCATTGGCTATCCGAAGGGGTTTCCCAGGAGATCGGCAACTGGATATAGTTCAGGCCAAGATCAAGACAAATTTTATCTTCATGTAACAGATGATGATCGCTATCTGTTAATGCCACATTGATTACGGTGGATACGCCGTATTCTTTAATCAACCTCAGTTGTTCAGTTGTCGGCTGACCAGAGCTGAACAGATGGTCATGGATGACCTGAAAATTTTCAATTTGACTTAATGCAGTTTCAATTTCATTCATCAGATAAAATTTTCCTTGTTCAGAAATGAAAACGCCATCTTGTCGATGGCGTTTGTCAGTTCGTTTAACGATTAGGTAAAACGTCCTTCAATGCCTCATGCATGTCAAGCAACACTTTTTCTGTGGTCTCCCAATCGATACAGCCATCAGTCACTGATTTTCCATATTCCAGATCACAAAGATTGGCAGGAATATCCTGACGGCCACCTTTCAGGTGACTTTCTACCATAATACCAACAATTGACTTGTTTCCATCAAGAATTTGTTCAGTAATATTTTTTAAGACAAGCGGTTGTAAGTACGGGTCTTTATTTGAGTTTGCGTGGCTTGCATCAATCATGATCTTGCCGCTGACTTTGGCTTTCGCAAGCGCTGCCTCAGCATCTGCAACTGAACCTGCATCGTAGTTAGGTTTGCCATTACCGCCACGTAGAACCACGTGTGCATATGGATTCCCTGAAGTACGAATCACCGCAACCTGACCTTGGTCATTTAGACCCAGGAAGCTGTGACCATGTTTAACAGATTGCATTGCATTGGTCGCAACAGTTAAGCCGCCGTCTGTACCATTTTTGAAGCCGACTGGTGAAGACAGGCCAGAAGACATTTCACGGTGAGTTTGGCTCTCGGTAGTACGTGCACCGATCGCTGACCATGAAATTAAATCCTGATAGTACTGTGGAGAGTTTGGATCCAGTGCTTCTGTCGCACATGGCAGGCCAAGTTCATTCAGCTCCAGTAACAGTTTACGACCGATACGCAGACCTTTCTCAATATTGAAAGAGTCATTCATATCAGGGTCATTGATCAGACCTTTCCAGCCTACAGTTGTACGCGGTTTTTCAAAATAAACACGCATTACGATATACAGGCTATCTTTTACTTTTTCGCTTAAAGCTTTTAAACGTTCAGCATATTCATGCGCAGCCGCTGGATCATGAATTGAACATGGACCAATCACTACAAAAATACGCTTATCCTTGCCATCCAGGATATTACGAATCGTTTCACGACCATGCAGTACGGTTTGATAAGCAGTTTCAGTCAAAGGTAACTCTGCTTTCAACTGAGCAGGTGTTACCAAAGGAATCATGCTTTGGATATTCACGTCATCAATATCTGATGCTGAAATAGGTTTTGACTGTAGTGTATTCATTGCCGTCACTGGTTTGATCATACAAAAGGTTGTTTAATAGCCTGAATATAACATGAATGATGCGTCACTTTGTTATAAAAAAGATGAATACTTCTTTGAAAAAAAAGTGATGAATCCATGATTTAGTTTAAACAGTAGCTGTTTTTTCTACTGCTGTTACCAATTCAGGTTGGGCGGGTTGTGCCGGTTTTGACTTGACTGGATTCACAATGAAATTCACGCCAAGACAGAACAGGGTAATCCCAAGAATTTTACGGATAATTTTCTCTGGCATACGTGAACTGATCAACGTACCAATTACAATCGCTGGAATCGAACCGCAAAGTAACCAGCCTAATAAAGTAAAGTCTACATTACCTGCACTCATATGGCCCAGACCTGCGACTAAAGTTAGAAGTACGGCATGTACTACATCCGAACCGATAATGCGGATCATGGGTAAATTCGGAAACATGAGGATCAAGGCCATAATACCGAAAGCACCGGCACCGACAGATGACAGGGTCACAAACACGCCCAGTACAATCCCCATGATCACGATCAATACACGTTTATTGCCAGATTTAAAATCAACTTTATCCAGATCCTGAGTCATGTCAGGCAGTTCTTGTTTGCGGTATTTATTAAAGAACTTTTCAATGGAATTGCGGAATACAATAGATGCACCGGTAAGGGTCAGCATAAAGCCCAATACCATAGTCAGCGTTGCTTTATAATGTGTCGATTGACTGAGATAATTCTCAAGGACCCAATGGGTTGCAAATGAGGCAGGGATACTACCAATTGCCAGCCAGATGACAATAGGCCAGACAATATTCATTTTTTTGGCATGAACCAATGAACCACAGAATTTAGAAATTGCGGCATAAAGAAGGTCTGTACCAATTGCGATATGTGGTTCAACCCGAAGCAGTGTAATCAAGATTGGAGTCATCAACGAACCGCCACCAACACCGGTAATCCCAACACAGAAACCTACCAATACACCTGCTAAAATAAATTCAATCGGACCAAACATGCATATATGCCAAAATCAAAAAACGAGCATATCTTATGACTTTTAAATATAAGTCGTTGTCTTGATTATTGATTTGCTTATTCTAAAAAGAGATAAAGACCATAAAATTTAAAGTAATTCATCCTGATTTATATTTTAATTTGAATTATCTAGCACACCTTTCTATTGCTAAGCCTGAAAATTGATAAAGATTCTGCAAAAATGCCCTTTTATTTATTTGTTTAAAGATCAGCCGCTTTAAATTTATTTTAATTTTTAAGCTGGGCTAAGGCGCGCGCATTTTATAGATTCCAGTAGTTTTATTATTTGAGGTAGCCACAATTTGTGAGTTCAACACTTAGCCATGCTCAAATCACGTTTTATGATAGAATCTGAACGGAATTAATTTGTCTCATTTGAGGGAATACACTTGCAGAATCGCAAACTTAAAATCGGAATCGTGGTGGGAGAAGTATCTGGAGATACGCTTGGTGCGAAGCTCATCCGTAGTTTTCGAGAGCAGGGTATTGATGCAGAGTTTGAAGGGATCGGCGGACCACAAATGCTGGCGGAAGGCTTCAAGAGCTACTATCCAATGGATATTCTCTCAGTCATGGGCATTGTTGAAGTCCTGAAAGATATTAAAAAACTGTTTGCAGTTCGTGATGGTCTGGTCGAGACCTGGACGAAAGATCCAGTCGATGTGTTTATCGGTATTGATGCGCCTGATTTTAATTTGCGACTTTCCAAAAGCCTGAAGCAAAAACAGTTACCGATTAAGACCGTGCAATATGTCAGTCCTTCAGTCTGGGCATGGCGTCAGGGCCGGGTACATGGTATCAAGGCCTGTATTGATCTGGTGCTGTGCCTATTTCCATTTGAAAAAGCATTTTTCAAGAAATGGGATGTTCCGGCTGCCTTTGTCGGTCATCCATTGGCAAGCCAGTTACCCCTCAACAATGATCTGGCTGAAGCACAGGCAGAACTGGGTTTAGATCCTGCACAAAAATATATTGCATTGCTGCCGGGGAGCCGCCGTGGTGAAATTGAACGCTTAGGGCCATTGGTACTGGATGCAGCCAAAATTCTGCATCAGAAATATCCGGATTATACGTTTCTGATTCCTGCCATTAATGAGATGCGCAAACAGCAGATTGAAAACTTGCTGGCACAATATCCGGACAGTTTAAAAGCGCATATCCGCCTGATGGAAAATACCAGTAGCGAGTCAAAAATTGGCCGTCAGGTGATGAATGCGTCCAATATCATTGCGCTGGCTTCAGGTACTGCAACATTGGAAGCCATGCTATTGCATCGTCCGATGGTGACCTTTTATAAATTGCACTGGCTGACTTACCAGATTGCCAAATTAATGGTCAAAATTCCTTATTTCTCATTGCCAAATATTATTGCTGGCAAAAAAGTCATTCAGGAATTAATTCAGTCTGAAGCAACGCCTGAAAATCTGGCTGCTGAAATTGAAAAATTGATGGATATTGAAGCAGCTCAAATTCAAGTGATGCAGCATCTCACCATGCATAAGCAGCTGCTTTCCGGCAACAGTGAAGATCCTGTCAAAGCGGTACTAGACTTAGTCCAATAAAGGCGTCTTGTTTTTCTGACAGGCAATACGATATTGAGTCGGGGTGTGTTCAAACTGTTTTTTAAAGCTCTGACTAAACGCCGTTTCCGAGGAATAGCCCACCAGATAGGCGATCTGCTGAATGCTAAATCCGCTATTTCTGAGATATTGTGCTGCCAGTCGAAGTCGATGCTGTTGTAAATAAGCCAATGGCGGCTCACCAACAATCTGGGTAAAAAGCTGGGCAAATTTGGAACGCGACATATGGCATTGTTCAGCCAGACTTTCTACGGTCCAAGGCTGTTCTGGTTTTCCATGAATCGCTGCTAAGGCATTGGACAGTTCAGGATGAGAAAGGGCATTCAGCCAGCTCGAAGCATTTTCCAGATTCAAAATATAATCTCGTACGCATTCAATCAGTAAAATACTGACCAGATGATCTAGAATCTTGTCCCGTCCCGGACGAAGTTGCTGGGTTTCCAATGCAAGAAATTGCAAACCGACTTGTAACCATTCTGGTGCTGTATCTCCAAGAATATGCTGGATGTGCAGATATTTAGGTAAAGCACTCAATAGAGGTTTCGCCATCTGGATATCCAGATTGGAACGAATCGCCAGGATAAAACTGCGTTCTGCTGAATGGGTGATATTGAGATCCACACATTGCTGTGCATGAGTCTGAAAATAAGAGTTGATCGAATGATGTTCAGAAAAATCCGCATTACCGGGACTAGAAATCCGATGGGCAGAACCAGCAGGCAATAACACCAGATCGCCTTGTTGCAGCTCAAGCAGATCGCCATCTTTGAATATTAATTGCGCTTGACCCTGTAATAATACATAAGCCAGCATGGAAGGTTCATACTGATAATCAAACCCGCCTGGATGAAACACATTGAGGTAGAGATATTCGGATTTTTCCAGATGAATATCATCAAAAATTTTACTTAAAGCATCCATGCCTGACTCTATTCTTTTGTTTTAATTCATTTAATTAAATTTAAATAGCCCAGTCTTGTGATTTAAGGCCAAGATTTGGCCTAATGCGCCAAAGACGCTGACATAGTTTTTCTGGACGTTCAATACTGTTCGCTAATGCTGAAATATTCAACTATATGTGCAGAGTAACATAAAAAAGGAGGGTCGCAATGAATGCCCCTGCACAAATTAGCAAAGCTCAGTTCACGCAGGATGCGTCAGCGCTGAAAGGTGTCCAACTGGATAAAAAACGTTTTGGCTGGCTGCTGAGTCCCGGTTTGCCTGTGATCGGTATGGGAATTCTGGCTGGCTATCATTTTGGCCCCAAAGCCACTAAAAAAGTCTTTGCGATGGGTGGGCCTTTATTATTACATGTGATTATCCCAACATTAGATGCTTTAATTGGTGATGATGCCAATAATCCAAATGATGAGCAGATTCAGGCATTGGTCAAAGATCCTTATTATGATCGGATCGTGAAGATGTTTATCCCATTGCAAATGGCTGCCAATGCTTTTGCAGGCTATGTCGTATCCCGCCCAAATGTTTCTCTGGTCGATCAGGTTCTACTTGGCGTATCTATGGGGGCGATCAATGGAATCGGCGTGAATACTGCGCACGAGCTGAGCCATCGTTCTCAGAAAAAAGATCACTACTGGTCACATGCCAGTCTGATGCCACTGGCTTATAACCATTTCCGGATTGAGCATCCTTATGGACATCATAAACGAGTGGCGACGCCAGAAGACCCGGCATCTTCGAAAATGGGGGAATCCTTCTACCGTTTCTGGCCACGTACTGTATTGGGTGGCTTGAAATCAGCAATTCAGATTGAAAAAAGACGCTTGGAACGTAAAGGCTTAAAATTCTTTAGTCTGGAAAATGAGCTGTTTCATGGCTGGGCCATGAGTGCGGGCTATCATGCCTTGATGCTGAAAACGTATGGCAAGAAAATTATTCCTTATACACTGACCCAAGCCTTTTATGGTATCAGTCTGTTTGAAATCGTAAA
>NZ_DFDO01000001.1:0-4070 GCF_002367915.1 Acinetobacter sp. UBA3025 | reverse complement strand
TTATTTGAATATAGCCTGATGATTCCTGCAACACGGCTGATGGCGCAACACGGACTCGCAGTCGGTCAGATGAAGATCACACAGGAAGTGGTGACGTTACTGGTTTTTGTGCCCTTTATGCTGTTTATGTTTAAACAGCCATTTAAACTGGATTATCTCTGGGCAGGATTATGCCTGTGTGGCTGTGTCTATTTCGTGTTCCATAGCCCCTAATATTATGGAAGTGGTGTACTTCCCTATTTTTATTCCAGATTTTGAGATTTCATTAAAAAAATAAGAAAAATCGAGCCTTGCTTTGACCGTTAAATTTTATGAAGCTGAAAAATCAGTCTATAATATGCCTTCCTATTCAAGCTTGGCTCTCTCGTCGAGATTTATCTTTCTTACTTTAATCTCTGGAAAATTTGCAATGAATGCGGCTGCTGCACAAGATACTCCTCTCGTAGGTATTATCATGGGTTCTCAATCAGATTGGGCAACTCTCGAACACACTGCCAAAATGCTCAAGCAGCTTGGTGTCCCATTTGAAGCCGAAGTCGTTTCCGCACACCGTACCCCGGACCGTCTGTTTGAATATGCTGAACAAGCGCGTGATCGTGGTATTCAGGTGATTATTGCCGGTGCAGGTGGTGCAGCGCATTTACCAGGTATGTGTGCAGCCAAAACTGATTTGCCAGTACTAGGTGTACCCGTCAAATCTTCGATCTTAAATGGTGTCGATTCATTGCTTTCTATCGTGCAAATGCCAGCGGGTATCGCCGTAGGAACATTGGCGATCGGTCCTGCCGGTGCAACCAATGCAGCCATTATGGCAGCACAGATTTTAGGTTTAACCCGTCCAGAGATCGCAAAAAATGTCGCAGATTTCCGCGCGGCACAAACCGAGAAAGTCGCAAGTAACAATATTCCAGGTCAAATGTAAGTCCAAGCTTAATACGGGATCAAACACAATGGATAAAACCATCGGTATTTTTGGTGGCGGTCAGCTCGGTCGGATGATGGCACAAGCCGCACTACCTCTAAATATTCAATGTACGTTCTTTGAAGCCAATACGGACTGCCCTTCTGCGGCTTTAGGTCCGGTTTTCTCCACCAAAGCTGTAAATGGCTTGCAGGACTTTATCAATAGCGCAGATGTCTTTAGCCTGGAGTTTGAAAATACACCATTGGCTGATATCGATGTTTTAACGCAAAACAAAGATCTGCATCCACCACGTCAGGCTTTAGCCATCGCACAGCATCGTCTGTCTGAAAAAGCCCTATTTGATGAACTGGAAATTCCGGTTGCACCGTATAAAGCGGTAACTTCACTGGAAAGCTTGCAGACGGCCGTGGCTGAGCTTGGCTTGCCGATCGTGCTAAAAACCTCTCGTGGTGGTTACGATGGTAAAGGTCAGTTTGTTTTACGTTCAGCTGATCAAATTGATCAGGCTTGGGCGGAACTCGGCCCTGCTGGTGAACTGATCGCAGAAAGTTTTGTGACTTTCTCGCGTGAAGTATCGATCATTGCGGTACGTGGTCAAAATGGTGATGTGAAAACCTGGCCATTGGCTGAAAATCATCACCACAACGGCATCCTGTCGCACTCGATTGTTCCGGCTCCCAATAGTGCGGATCTGCAACCAGTCGCGCAGGATTACGTCACTCGCCTGCTGAATCACTTGGATTATGTGGGTGTATTGACTCTTGAGCTGTTTGTGACAGACAAAGGCCTGTATGCAAACGAGATGGCACCACGTGTGCATAACTCAGGTCACTGGTCGATTGAAGGCGCTATTTGCTCGCAGTTTGAAAACCATGTTCGTGCGGTCGCAGGTCTACCACTGGGTTCAACTGAAGTGGTGCGTCCAACTGTGATGGTGAACATTATCGGTCAGCATCCCAAATCTGAAGATGTCCTGGCTTTAGAAGGCGCTCACTTGCATCTATATAACAAGTCAGAGCGTGAAGGTCGCAAGATTGGCCACATCACTTTGATGCCAACTGATAGTGCTCAGCTGACCACTTTATGTCGTCAACTGGCGAAGATTTTGCCAAATCCGCTGGCATTGAGCGAAGATATGACCATCTAAGCTTTAAGCTGCTGATAAAAAAAGCGATCACTTCGGTGATCGCTTTTTTATTTGTCCAGATTCAGGCATGATTGCGCCTCTTTAAAAATCCCTTGCCATTGGTCGGATCATTTTTAAAATCAATTGCTTATAAACTGATCAATTGAGTGTAAATATAATAATTTAACTTGCTCCTATTTTGAGCTGAATTCTGGGTTATTCACTTGTGGATAAACTTAACATTGAGTTTGAATTTAAAACCGGAAATAGGTTTTGAATTTAAATTCATAAAAATAAATTCAAATTTAAAAATGAACTTTGAATTTAAACTTCGCTGCTTAAATTTAAATTCAAAAATATGAATTCAAATTTAAAAGCTGATAAGTGAATTTAAAAATAGGTACTCCTAATAAAAATGAATTTAAAATAGAAATGCTATATACCAGAAGCCTTTGGTTGATTGAAAAGTTCTGATCTAAAGACAAGTTATCCACAATCATTTTTTAAATTCAAAAGTAATTTCCTGAATTTTGAATTTAAATTTAAAAATAAGCTTAATTTGATTTTAAAATGAGTTTGTGGATAAGTTTTTAAATTTAAAAGCTACAAAATGAATTCAAAAGTGTAGGAATTATGAATTTAAATTTACGTATTGGCGCTTTAATTTTCATCATGAACTGCTAAGGTAGAAACATAATTCAAAATCTAAATATTTAAGGGTCTTATGCAACGGCTTGCACTTTTTGTTGGTTCTTTGGTTTTAGCTGCTACACAGGCACAGGCAGAACTAATTATTAATGGTCAGCGTGTGACATCAACGGATATGTCTTCTGTGCCGAGCAGTCCGGTCAATTATGCGTTCCAAAATAATTTTCAGAATTGTCTTGCCAATTTGCGCAGTCAGGCGATTGCACAAGGCGTAAGTGGTTCAACCTACGATCGTTATACGCAAAATTTAACTCCTGATTATTCTGTGATTGAAAAGTTGAATTATCAGCCTGAGTTTTCGACCCCAATCTGGGATTATCTGTCCGGACTGGTGGATGAAGAACGTGTACAGCTGGGTCGACAAAAACTGCAGCAACATCGTGAGGTATTAAACCGGATTAGCGCAGCCTATGGAGTGCCGGCAGAAACGATCGTAGCTGTATGGGGCGTAGAAAGTAATTTTGGGGATATTTCCGGAAAATATCCTTTATTACAGGCCTTGGGTACCTTGAGTTGTGAAGGCCGTCGTCAAAGTTATTTCCGTGGTGAGTTCTTTACCACCATGAAATTGCTGCAACGGGGTGATGTCTATGAAAACCAATTAAAAGGTTCGTGGGCGGGGGCTTTTGGTCATACTCAGTTTATGCCATCGACTTATGATGAGCTGGCGGTTGATTTTGATGGGGATGGTCGTCGTGATTTAGTCGGCAGTATTCCTGATGCACTGGCTTCTACAGCCAATTTCCTGAAAAAACGTGGCTGGCAGACTGGCCAACCTTGGGGCTTTGAAGTAAAAATTCCACAAGGTATGTCTGTTGCAGGCGAAGGCCGACGCAATAAAAAATCACTGAGTAGCTGGATGAACCGTGGTGTGGTGCGTGCTGACGGTACTCCGCTATTACAGGGCAATTTATCAGAATCTTCTCAGGCTGGCTTATTGGCACCTGCAGGCGAAAATGGACCGGTATTTTTAGTCTTTAAAAACTTTGATGCTATTTACAGCTATAACGCAGCAGAAAGTTATGCTTTAGCGATTGCACATTTATCTGACCGCTTACAAGGTAAGGGAAGCATTCGGGCAGCTTGGCCAACCGATGATCCAGGCACGTCACGTGCGGAACGTCGCGAGATCCAACAATTCCTGTTAAACCGTGGCTATGATATTGGTGAGGTAGATGGTCTGATTGGGGATAAAACTCGTCAGGCGATTCGTCAGGAACAAAGCCGTCTGGGTTTAAGCCCGACCGGTCGGGCAGGACAGCAAATCCTGCGTGCATTTAAAAATGAAAATGCCAAACTAATGATGCGTTA
>NZ_DFDO01000059.1:0-11291 GCF_002367915.1 Acinetobacter sp. UBA3025 | reverse complement strand
AGAAATTCAACTCACAGAATAATATTCCATCAAAATTTAGATTTACTATTTCTCAGCTTCCCGCTGTCAATCGATCCAAGCTACATCAGACCGATGATGGCAACGCTCGACGTATTGCGGAAGCACAGCTTGAATTTCAAGGTAAAAAATTTTCCATTCTAGAAATTGATACTAGCGACAATTACAAACCACTTTCAACATTAATTGTTAAAGTCGAAAATTTTGAAGCCTGGGATCAAAATTTTCCAATTTTTAAACAACAGATTATCAGACGTTCTTTGCGTTGGCCCACTGCAAAATCCTTAAAAGATATTGGCATTCCCAAAGGCATTAACCATCCAAAAAACAAATTTGAGATAAGTGAGTCTGATAAAGAGTTTACAGATTGGTTGAAGCGGTTTACAGAAGTCTTAAAATCTGCTTAATAGTTTTCTCTATGGCATAAATATTTGGGTCTTTGGATTGAACTCACCTACCATAAGATGATACTTTATTACTGGCTATCTTATAGAATTAAGAATGCATGATGATATACGATGATACTTTATTTTCAAAATTTATGATCAGTAGCTATAAAAATCAATCATATATTAGTGATTTAAGATGAAACTTTATTACTGGATTACAATATAAAGGTAAGATATTAATTACCCTTATATAGCAGGCCAATTATATATTTTTTAGATTTTGAATAAATATTTTTATTTTTAATATCCATATCGAATTTGAGCTAAATGAATTCTTAACTTTTTTATTTAAAGGTACTTCAATAAATTTATTCACATAGTATCCAATAAAAATACAGATCACATATAAAAATAAAGCAAAATTAAGATTTTGAAAAAAGTAATAGCTTATATATAATTTTGTTCCTATAACCAGTATGAATGGGTGACTTAGATAAATAGAATAAGACGTGTTCCCTAATCTATCTAAAATATTTACAAATTTATGATAGTGGTTTTTAAAAAAGCTTTCCAGACCAATCACACCAACCACACATAAAAAGGCTGGTACTCCCCTGTCCAAAGCACGACCGAAAACAGTTTCAAACACATTAAATATATTCTGAAAAAAAATAAATGCAGTTCCCAATAGAATCAGAATAATATTCAGAATAAAGTTTAAATTGCATTCTATATAAATGAGATATGCACATATACCCAAGGCATACTCCAAAAGAATCACATTAAAAAAGAACACCTTATCTAAATTTAATACCAATATTCCTACAGCGGGCAAAAAGGTTAATACCGCTATTAATGCAATATAATTTATTTTATTTCTAAAGAAATAGAGAGATAAAGCAAAAATGATATAGAAATAAACATCATAACTTAGGGTCCAGCCATTTTGAACAAGGAACTTATGCTCCCCTGGAATTAATAAATAAGAAGCTACAATATTGGTATATCCACCACTCATATTAATAAGGTCGGGGTTATATAAAAAGATACAAAGAGCCACAGTAGTAAAGAACCAGTATAAGGGCAATATTCTTTGCATACGCCCTTTTAAAAATTTTATAGGGGTTATATTTTTTCTTGCTGTTGTTAAACAGATAATAAACCCGGACATTACAAAGAAAATATCTACACCAGGGCCTCTAAATCGATACCACTCTAAGGATAGTATATTGTACTGATGAACTTTGTTTTCTATATGACTGAGCAAAACAAAACTTGCAGCAATAAACCTCAATATATTAATTGAATATAATTTATTATTAGACATATTTTGTCCTTATAATTTTTAATAAAATGCTTTATTCTTCAAATGAAATATTATTTTAATATTATGTAACTAGCTGAATGATAAAACTCTTTAAATAGGTTAGAATATATTTTTCAATTATACGCTTAAATAATAAATTATGAAAAAACTTTCTTGTTTCAAAGCTTATGATATTCGCGGCAAATTGGGTAGTGAGCTGAACGAAGAAGTCGCCTATAAAATTGGCCGTGCTTATGGTCAAATTTATCAGCCTAAAACTATTGTTGTTGGTTGTGATGTTCGCCTGACTAGTGAAGACCTAAAACAAGCCACTATTCGTGGTTTGAATGATGCAGGTGTCGATGTCCTCGATTTGGGTATGACCGGTACTGAAGAAGTCTACTTTGGGGCATTCCATTTAGATGTCCAAGGTGGTATTGAAGTAACTGCTAGTCACAATCCAATGGATTATAATGGCATGAAATTGGTACGTGAAAACTCACGCCCAATTAGCGCAGATACCGGCTTAAAAGAAATTCAAGCCTTGGCAGAAGCTGGTGCATTTAATGAAGTTGCAGCTAAGGGAACTACTCAGAAGTATAATATTCTACCTGAATTTATCGATCATTTATTAACTTATATAGATCCTGCTAAAATCCGTCCGTTAAAACTGGTGGCGAATGCAGGTAATGGTGCAGCAGGCCATGTAGTCGATGCTTTAGAAGAAAAATTCAAAGGACTGAATGTTCCAATTGAATTCATCAAGATTCATCATGAAGCAGATGGTAACTTCCCGAATGGTATCCCTAATCCACTGTTAGTTGAAAACCGTGATAGTACCCGCAATGCGGTACTCGAACATGGTGCAGATATGGGTTTAGCATGGGATGGCGACTTCGACCGCTGCTTCCTTTTCGATGAAAAAGGACAATTCATTGAAGGTTACTATATTGTCGGTCTGCTTGCACAAGCATTCTTATTGAAACAGTCGGGTGAGAAAATTGTTCATGATCCACGATTAACTTGGAATACCCTTGATATTGTGGAACAGCATGGTGGTATCACTGTTCAATCAAAATCAGGACATGCCTTCATTAAAGAAGTGATGCGTGAACACAATGCTGTGTATGGGGGTGAGATGTCTGCACACCATTACTTCCGTGATTTTGCCTATTGCGATAGTGGGATGATTCCATGGTTATTAGCAGTGGTGGTATTATCAGAAACCAAGAAGCCTTTGTCTGAACTTGTCCAGGCAATGATTGCCAGGTTCCCATGCTCAGGTGAAATCAACTTTAAAGTGGCTGATACTCAAGCAACCATTCAAAAAATCTTCGACCACTTTGCTGATCAAAACCCTATCATTGATTATACTGATGGGGTCAGTCTGAATTTTGGTGCTTGGCGTTTAAATGTTCGCGCATCAAATACAGAGCCATTATTACGCTTGAATATTGAAAGTCGGACCAGTCTTAATCCTAAACCAATTCAATATTATGTAGATGAATTAACCACCCTTATTAACACTTAATCCAATAACCTCAAAAGAGTTCTAGAACTCTTTTGAGGTTACTTATTATTTATTGATTCAATACTAATTAACTAGAGAAGCATCCAATGGAATTTCAATTCCTATTGAAACACCTGAATCATTACCCAGAGATTCTGAATCTGTAATCCACCCACTTATTTTTAATGGCACATCAGAACGTAAATAATGAGTCCAGGTCAAATCTAAAGTTTTGAATCTATCTCTTAGTAAGAATGCCTGATTAATTTCAAGCGCTGACTGATTCACTTTTGCATACATTAGACGACCATTTAAACGATTCATAGCATCGAAGCGAATGTCTCCCCCCAACGAATACATTTCACCATCTCCCCCAAGAGGATGCCCTAGTGGAAACCCATGCTGATAATAACCATCTTTATAGTTATGGTGATTATAAGAATACCCCCAAGTTTCGCGATTAGTTTGGGTATTCGCCCATTCCATGTAAACTTGGAAAGGTATATTTTTTATTTGCGAAGAATAATCTAGCCCACCCAAATACATTTTTCTGGATGGAAGTAAGCCAGATTCATCCTCACCAACAAATTGCATATATAAACTTAATGGCAATTCAAACTTTTCTTGCAGATTTAAACGTACATCTAGACCAGCAAGCTGATTTGATGCATTTTTTTCTCCAACACATCCACTAGCATCACATTCATTATCTTTTCCTATAAAAGCATTCCAATAAGCTTTAAAACTATCTGGTTGACCTTGGCCATCAATTTGTAAGACACGTGATGCACCAAGTTCTAGATATGAAAGGGGTTGAGCAGTTAAACGTAAACCCAATAAATTAGTATCTGGAACAGCCTTATAATCATCTAAACGTCCAGCAAATATTTGATATTGCCAATTCCCAGCCCAAGATAGCCATTTTGTTTCAAAAGGCTTTTGTTCTGCCCTTTGTAAAGTTAACCCATAAACTGGACGACTTGCATCTCCTCGAATCAGGCTACCATCATGTCCAGGTCCCCAATAGGTAGGAATTTGTCCCGCTATAAACCACTGATTCCCTAATTTACCTGCCAAGTAAGATCCTTCAACATTCACATTCTGCCCATTTTGGATCATTTGATCTTTCTCAGCATTAATCTTTAATTTACCATCCCAAGAAGCACCACCAGCATTGAGTTCAACCCCAGCTTGGTATTGGGATTTTTTAGTATCTGCAAAGTGTTGAGGAAAATATTGAGGATCGCTTTCTGCGTATAAAGATAATTTTATTAGATTATTATCAGCAGCTAAAAATGAACGGACTGAATTTATAACTTTCTCTTGTAGGGGATTGGTAATATTTGCATCTTTTAATGCCCGTTCAATTTCATCCCCACTTAAGGGCCAGGTAGATGTACTAATCTGAATCACACCTTGCTGATTAAGCCAATTCAAATCCGTACGTAAATCATTATTATTTAAGAAAATACCTTGGGAATAGCTAGGCAAACTGAATGCAGAAATCAGCACAACCAAGCCTATTTTTTTTTTGAAATTTTGCATATTTAACCGTCTCTCAATGAAAATAAGTTTTTACTATTATTAAGCTATGGATGTTATGATTGAAATCCAGTTGGATTTTTTCTTTGCCAATTCCAACTGTCTATAAGCATATCCTCAAGGCCATATTCAGCATGCCAGCCTAATTCCACACTTGCTCGTGTGCTATCAGCATAAAAACTTGCTAAATCTCCAGTACGTCTCGATACAAATTCAAATGGAATCTGTATACCATTTACTTTTTCAAAAGTATTTTTGATTGCTAATACAGAAATTGGCTTTCCAGTTCCAATATTCCATGCTCGACAACCCGTATTATTCAGACGATTTTCAATGGCTAATACATGCGCTTTAGCAAGGTCAACCACATGAATAAAATCACGCTCGCAAGTACCATCTAGTGTTGGATAATCATGACCAAAAATTGAAAGCTTATCACGTCGACCTATAGCAACCTGAGTAACAAAGGGCATTAAGTTATTTGGTATTCCTAGTGGATCTTCGCCAATTTCTCCACTTTTATGCGCTCCTACTGGATTAAAATAGCGAAGCAATGCAATAGACCAAGCAGGATTTGACTCTACTGTCTTTTCTAGCAATTGCTCAACAACCATCTTGGTATAGCCATAATTATTGGTAGGCATACCTAAAGGCATATCTTCCCGATAAGGCGCTGAGTTTTTCTCTCCATAAACAGTGGCTGAAGAACTGAATACCAAATTAAATACATGAGCTCTTTCCATCGCTCGAACCAGACACAATGAACCCGAAATATTATTGTCAAAGTATTCTAGTGGTATTTTTTGACTTTCCCCTACTGCTTTTAACCCGGCAAAGTGAATGACAGCATCAATTTTATAATCACTAAAAACCTGATCTAGTGCGCAGGCATCACGAATATCGCCTTGTATAAAATCTAAAGACTTATTTGTGAGAATTTGAACTCGCTCTAAGGCAACCTTTGAACTATTACAAAGATTATCAAATACAATCACCTCGTGCCCTACATGTAACAATTCCACACATGTATGCGAGCCAATATACCCAGCTCCACCTGTTACCAAAATTTTTGCCATATTACTTTCCGAGCAAGATACTTAACAAACCACAGGTTGAACTATCAAATCCACTAAAATCAGTCTTATTACCGTTCAAAACAGGTAAAACCAAGTTGGCAATTTCTTTACCTTTCTCTACGCCCCATTGGTCAAATGCATTGATATTCCACAGTACCGACTGTACAAAGACTTTATGTTCATACAATGCGATTAGCATTCCTAATGTATAGGGATTAAGCTCTTTAACTAAAATTGTTGAACTAGGTTTATTACCTTCATACTGTTTATATAAAGGTAAGCTTTCTACTTCCTCAGAATCAAGTGCCTGATTTCCAAAAGCTAATAACCGAGATTGGGCTAAACAGTTGGATAATGCTAAATGATGTTGATCAATTAGAGCATCTGCTGTTTCCACATAAGTAAATTGATTAGATGTATAACGTTGTACTGGCGCAATAAAGTCACAACTTACAGTATGGGTACCCTGATGAAGTAATTGATAGAAAGCATGCTGCGCATTAGGTCCGACCTCTCCCCAAATAATTGGACAGGTACTATTTTCAACTTTTTGGTCATTACGTTGAATCGACTTACCATTCGATTCCATTTCTAGCTGCTGTAGATAAGCAGAAAAATACTTTAGGCGACCATCATAGGGTAAAACTGCATGTGTTTGGATATTAAGGAAATTTAAATTCCACATACCCAAAATTGCCATAATAACAGGGATATTCTCTTTAAAATCTGCATTTTTAAAGTGCTCATCTACCGCATAAGCCCCTGCCAAAAGACGTTTAAATCCCTCTACGCCAATATTAAGAGCGATTGGCAGACCAATACAGGACCATAATGAATATCGACCACCTACCCAATCCCAAAGCAGGAGCTGGTTTTCTTTACAAATACCCCATTCAGTCATTTTTTCAGGTTTAGTCGATACACCAATAAAATGTTGGCAATTTAATGATTCAGATTTTCCTAGCTGTTTTTCTAACCATTGGCGTGCAGTTTGAGCATTATATAGTGTATCAATTGTACTAAATGATTTAGAAGAAATAATAAATAAGGTAGTTTCAGGTCTTAATTGATGCAAAATATCAGATAGTTGGCTGCCATCCATGGTAGATACGAAATGTACTTTTAAAGGTTTAGCCGTTTTTACTTTAAAATCAGATAAGGCATGACTAACCATCATAGGGCCTAGGTCAGATCCTCCAACTCCTATATTGACGACATCCTGAATAACCTCGCCTGTCACTCCTCGATATTGTCCTGAATGAATTTTTTCCACTAAGGCATACATACGTTCAAGTTGTGTATGTACTTGGTCAGTTAATTTTGGATAAATTTGATGATCTTTGGGCAAACGGAGCGCCCAATGCATCACTGAACGCTGTTCCGTATAATTGATCGCTTCTTCAGAAAATAGACGTTTAATCCAGGTCGATAAATCCCTTACTCGAGCAACGTCTAATAAACTATGAATCACGGATTGATCAATACGCTGTTTACTATAGTCAAAAATAAGGTCTTCACATTGAAGAGAGTAATGTTCGAACCGTCGCGAATCTTCTGAAAAAAAATCGTTTAAATGTTTTTTCCCTATTGTTTTAGAAAGTTCTTCTAAGCTTGACAGAGTAGATACCAAGTCTTTTTTTGGGAATATTTGTAAGTTCATCATTATCGGCCCACCCCTATATAGGCAAATCCTTGTTCTTTTATATAAGCAGGATCATATATATTACGCCCATCCAAAATCAATGGATGAACCATTAGTCTTTGTAAGTGCTTGTAATCCAATGAACCGTATTGCTTCCATGCAGTTAATACGCATAATGCATGGGCATTATTAACAGCTGCATATTGCTCTTCACAAAGAATAAGATCAGGACGATCCCCATAATAATGACGAATCTCCTCTAAAGCTTGAGGATCATGTAACTGTACTTTTACACCTTGTGCCCATAGCGCCTCGAGCATAGGATGAATAGGAGAATATTGGATGCTAGAGGTATTTACCTTAAATGCAGCTCCCCAGATTGCAACCGTCTTTCCTGCTAAATCGCCATGAAAATAATTCCAGAGTTTACGGAACATCAATTCTTTTTGCTGCTCATTAATTTCCCATACTTGGGTAAGTAATTGACTTTTTACACCCGTATTTGCAACCGCAGTAGATAAAGTCAAAATATCATGAGAGAAGTTTTCTCCTCCGAAACCAGCCCCCGGATATAAATAGGATCCACCGATACGGCTATCTGCTCCCATTCCTTCTCTGACATAATTAATATCTACTCCCACTTTCTCTGCAACAACTGCCAAATCATTGATATAACTTATACGGGTAGCTAACATTCCAGAGATACTTAACTTAGTAAATTCAGCATCTAATATAGGCATAAATAAATAATGCTGCGGTCTTGGAAACAAGGGGCGAAGCATTTCTTGTAATTTAATTTTTGCTTTTTCATCATTACAACCAATAATGATACGCATCAAGGACAAAACGCTTTGAAAAGCTTGCCCTTCTTGTACCATATCAGGTAAATAAACCCATTGATCCTGTGGTAATCGTGCTTGCAACTGCTCAGTACCATTTAAGCCAAAAGTTGAAGCATTAATCATTAATTTGGGATGGATAATAGTCCGCTGATTAATCAGATCAAGTACTTTATGAGCTGTTTCCTTTTCTATATGATTAAAACTAAAGATATAAACATCTATATCTAAAGGAAGATTTTGAAAATCACAATAGCTGAGAAAACCTGCTTTAATATGCTGTTCTAGTGCTTGAATAACTTCTCGCTCACGGACATCAAATCCTTTTTTCTGAGGATTATCAATATTACTACAAGCATAGATATAATGCCCGCATTCTGCTAATAAAGATGCCATCACAGCCGCATATAGGGTTGTTCCAAAAATTGCAATTTTCATCTATTAACTCACATTTTTTACAATTTTAATTTTTGAATTAAGGCTTTAAATTCTGTTCCTAATTTAGGATGGTCAATGCCATAATGTAATACAGCATTTAAATAACCTATTTTGCTGCCGCAATCGAAGGTTCGCCCTTTCATACGATAAGCCTCTACTGTATCTGTTTGCTGTAACATCGCAATTGCATCCGTTAACTGAATCTCATTACCTGCACCTTTAGGTGTCTGCTCAAGTAATTGCATAATTTTAGCAGGTAAAATATAACGTCCCACTACCGACAAGTTCGAAGGTGCTGTTCCTAAAGCTGGCTTTTCCACAATACCTTGCATTACAGCACTTTGCCCCTCTTCAAGAGTTACAGCCACATCTACAATGCCGTATTGATCGACAAGCTGATCAGGCACAGCTTCTACCATGATTTGTGAGGCATTTGATGCATTAAAACGTTCAATCATCAAAGACAGATCATTTTTAGTATCTGAATCTTTCACCAGAACATCAGGCAATAAAACTGCAAAACTCTCATTACCTATTATAGATTTAGCACAAAGCACAGCATGTCCTAAACCAAGTGGTTGAGGCTGACGTACACTCACCACACTCACATGTGGAGGTAAAATTTCTGTAATCTCTTTAAGCAAATCAATTTTTTTCTTTTGCTCTAAGGTTGTTTCAAGTTCAAAATTGCGATCAAAATAGTTTTCAATTGATGCCTTAGATGAATGTGTTACCAGAATAATTTGCTCAATACCGGCTGCAACTGCTTCTTTGACAACATATTCAATTGCTGGGCGGTCAACCACGGTTACCATTTCTTTTGGAATTGATTTACTGGCTGGGAGAAAACGTGTACCTAGACCAGCAACAGGAAGAATTGCTTTCTTAATCATAAATATTCCTAGTAAACATAAAATGATGTTGAGTTAATGCAATAAATTTATCTGATATCTAAAGCATATTTTAAACCAAAATTAGAACTTCACTTCTATATCAGAATTTAATAAGCGGATTTATGAATAAATCCTTTAAATACAGTTAAGAAAATAATATGAATATCAAGCCAGATACTCCAGGTACGAATGTACTCTAAATCACACTCAATACGTTTTTCCATCTTGTTTAGAGTATCTGTTTCACCACGCCAACCACGAATCTGAGCTAGACCCGTAATGCCAGGCTTTACTTTATGTCGTAACATATAGCCAGGAATTAACTTACGATATTCTTCATTATGCGCAACCGCATGTGGACGTGGCCCTACAACAGACATTGATCCTAAAAACACATTAATAAATTGTGGCAGCTCATCAATTGATGTACGTCTTAAAAAACCGCCAATCGGTGTCAAACGTGGATCATTTTTTACAGCCTGAGTGACTTTAGCACCATTCTCCATGACATTCATAGATCTAAATTTATAAACTAAGATTGGTTTACCATTTAAACCATAACGGGTTTGTTTAAAGAATACCGGACCTTTAGATGTCAATTTGATCGCAATAGCTATAGCTAATAAAAGAGGAGAAATGAGTATTAAAATCATGACTGAAAAGCAGATATCTTCTATTCGCTTCACGAATGTATTAATACCTGTCAATCTCGTATCAATAATTGGGATAATCGGGGTGCCATTGATATCCTCTACCCGAGAATATAAAAATTCATGACTAAACAACTCAGGAACAATAATCGTGGAACATGTGGTATCAGATAAAAATTTGATAAGTTCATCTGCTTGACCGATATTATGTTGATTAATAACTACATAAACCTTATCAACATTTTCTTCTTTGATAGCATGCATGCCTTCAATAAAATTACCAGAATAAATAGATGTGTCTGCTTTATCTTCGAATGTAAATAAACCAATAGGAGTAAAGCCAATCCACTCTGAATTTTTTAAATCCGTATATAGTTTTTGTGCCTTTTCTCCTTCACCAAAAATCATTACATTCGTTGATTTATGGGAAAGTTTATAGAAAATACTGTATATAAGACGGATAGCAATTCTTAAAACTGCCATCATGGCGACTACACTAACAAAATAATTAAGTAAAATGTCAAATGTAATATTTTTAAAAAAAATTAATATAGAAGAAGAAATTAAAATACTAAGAGTTGTATTTTTCAAACAAAAAATAAGTTCATTAAATAGGCTAACACCACGCCATGACCGATAAAAGTCTGTCAGACCACCAATAAGTTGAAAAACACTCACTACCGTAAGAAACATGGCAAATGCTTGTTGTCCAAAATCAAACGCATTAAACTTATATATGAAGTAAAAACCAAGGTAAATAGCCAAAACATCGCAAAACCGCTGTAATATTGAGATGTAAGATGCATTTAATCGAGAAGCCATTGTATGCCTGTATTTATATATTGAAGGATTTTTCTAAAATTGAATAACTACAGTTAAGTTAAACTTTAATTATTGAATCCTTTAGCCATTTGATCACGCGTGTTAGTATAGTTTATGAATCAATAAACACAAAAGCTATATCTATAAAGTTTAAAATTTTATTTAA
>NZ_DFDO01000145.1:0-10078 GCF_002367915.1 Acinetobacter sp. UBA3025 | reverse complement strand
GCAAACTATGGGACAGCAGTGCCGTCAGGTGCTTTTTTTAGCTCAGGTGTTTTGTACAACGTTTGGACTAGTGGATGATTTAATCTAAGGTTTATGATCAGCACCGGTACGCTTGCTCAAGCTGTAACGCGCATAGCCATTGTAGGCGATATGGAACAGCAAGGCATGTAAAGCAATACTTGCAGCTACCAGAAACGAATTTGGCCCGCGTCCTGTATAGGCCATCCTTCTATAGATTTCCTCCGTCTGTGGATGCAGCCAGATGACTATAAACAAAAAGATAAATCCGAAGGTCATGGCAATAATCGTGGAACCCCAGACCAGTCTGCTTTTCTCTTCCTGGGTGGGTAGTCGGAGTTCTTTTTTCACAAAGTATCGGGCGCTGAGAAAGGCGGAGGCAATCAGGGCAGGAATCAGCAGAATGGCGCCCAGATTGAACACATAGATGAGTATGCCGACTATTAAGACCAGAGTCAGATAAACGGTGGCAAAATATTTAAGATAATGCGACATCGTTTTAGCCTCCTTATGCTGAGGTCTCTTCAGGATGGACGATTTTTACGTTGATGTCTACGGTATAGAACCCAGCCCACGATGATCACGACAATCGCAATAATCACATAACTGACCTGACTGAAGATTTTGTGCATCAATTCCTGGTTTTCACCAAAATAAAAACCGACACAGGCCAGGAACGTGGTCCAGATAATAGTACCCAGTCCGCTATAGAACATGAATTTCCAGAAAGGCATATGACTCATGCCGGCCGGGATACTGATGAGGGAGCGTACTGCCGGAATCATCCGGCCAAAGAACACAATCCGGTGTCCATACTGCTCGAACCATTCTAAAGATTTTTTCACGTCTTCAGATTTGATAAACAGGAATTTTCCGTATTTGTCTACAAATCTGAAAATACTGTCGTGGTTAAATTTGTAGCCAATCCAATAGAGCAATGCCGCTGCCAATAACGAACCGATACTGCCTGCAATAATGACTCCGACCAGCACTAATTCTCCCTGAGAAGCGGAATAGCCGGCAGAAGGCATGATAATTTCAGAGGGGATCGGGGGAAAGACATTGTCAAGAAACATGAGCAAGGCAATGCCCCAGTAGCTCAGCTGTTCCATGACAGAAATAATCCATTCAGTCAGATTCATAAAATTGGCAAAATAAAAAATACTGCTTGTATCCTAAGCAGTATTTTTAAGAGGGTAAAGTTAAGTTATATAAATGGCCAAGTGCGGATTAACTATGGGTTAAGGTATAAATGTAAACTTTACGTAAGCTGTAAGCCAGGCAAACTGGCAGAGCACTGAGCAGTAAATACTGTGCTGCTGTAGCCTCAATATGGTAGCCAATAAACAGGGCAAGAATGGCACCAATGATAGTTCCCAAGATCACAATAAACAGATGTGATTCTGCTTCTAGCTCATCTGTCAGTTGGGTAATACGTTCCAGTTTTGTATTTTCTTTAGGTTCGAATCTAACAATATTATCTGGATCCCGAGCAAGTGAATTGGCCATTTTGTTTTCCTTTTCATTTAAAAAATTAATTAATAATGAAAGACTTATGGTAACAAAGTAATGTGATATAAAGACTATCAAGCTTAGCTGTAAAAATATGCTGTTCTTGGTAAGGGATTGGTAAGTTTTTTATTGCAGATGTAATGCTTATGTAAACAAAAAGCCCTCCGAAGAGGGCTTAGATATTTTTAGTTACAAAACTGGAATTAGAGACGTTTACGTTTTGCAGCCAGAATTTGCGATTGACGCATACGGAAACCTTCTTTTTGTTTCTCGGTAGTTTTATCGATGCAGTACACACAAGATACGCCGTGTTCATAACTTGGCAGCGCTGCCTCTTCAGGTGTTAATGGCCAGCCACACGCATGACATTTGGTATTTTGACCTTCTTCCACACCATGTGTAACTGCAGTACGGCCATCAAATACGAAACATTCACCTTCCCACAGACTTTCTTCAGCTGGCGTTTCTTCCAGATATTTCAGAATACCGCCTTTCAGGTGATACACCTCTTTAAAACCTTCCTGAAGCAATAAAGAAGTTGATTTTTCACAGCGAATACCACCGGTACAGAACATGGCAATCTTCTTGTCCTTGTGCTGTTCCAGATTCTTTTTCACATATTCAGGGAATTCACGGAAAGTTTCAGTTTTTGGATCGATTGCGCCTTTGAAGGTACCGGCTTTGTATTCGTAATCATTACGGGTATCAACCAGAATCACATCATCACGTGCAATCAGCTCGTTCCATTCTTTAGGATCAAGATAATGGCCAACCAGATCTCGTGGCTTAACCGGTACACCTAAAGTCACAATCTCTTTTTTCAGCTTGATCTTCATTTTACGGAATGGTTTGTCAGAGCTATGAGATTCTTTGTATTCCATTTCGTTGAAGCCTTCATCAAGCAGGAACTTGTGTACTTTGTCGATAGCTTCACGGTTACCCGCAACAGTACCGTTAATGCCTTCACCTGCCACAATTAGAGTACCGCAAAGGTTGATGGTTTTTACCAAGTCTAAAAGACGTTGTTGCAGACCCTCAGGATCTTGAACTTCTTTGAATTGATAAAGTGCGGCAACAACCCAACCAGTCGTCGCTTGCTGTTCTACAGGTGCAAGCTGTTCTACAGTAGCGTTCATGGAATACTCCAACGTAGCATGATAATTTGAAAGGCGCATATTTTAACGTGATTTGAATGAATAAGCGAGTAAAAGGCCGGGTTTTAACGGACTTCAAATCGATAGGGAGAGCGTGTATAGTCATGCCGACCCAGGATTTTGATGCAATGATGCAGATGCTGGAAGTTGCAGCACAGTTGGAGTAAGTTTTGAGTTCGGATCGTCGTATTGCATCTTTGACCCCTTGCGCAGGGCGTTGCTCAACCGTATTTGGTGATGCGGTCTGTCGTGGTTGCCGCCGTTTTAATCATGAAGTGATTCACTGGAATAGTTATAACGCAGATCAACATACTGCGGTCTGGCAGCGGCTGGATGCACAGCTAGATCAGATTTTGGTCCCGATGCTGCCGATGGCGAATCTGGCCAAAGTGGAAACATTTGTCCTGTCTAAACGGGTGCGTCTACGTGAAGATGCGACTAAAGGTCGTAAGCTTTACCATGCCTTAAAACTCTGTGAAAAGAATCGTCATTTTACTGATGAAAGCGGTTTAGGCATTCATTACAAACAGGTGCGCCCGCTTTGGGATGAATTCGAACGTCGGGTACTGGCACTCGCCAAAGCCAGTTATGACCTGGCTTTTTTACGGGCAGATGGGATCAGCCAGCATCTGATTCATATGCAGGAAGAGGACTAAGTCCTCTTTTTTATTTAGTAAAATCATGATAGCTGAGGAAATGGCATGAATATCAGTGAATATATTCTCTATTGTCTGGCCGTCGTTATCATGATTGCCACACCTGGGCCTGTGATGTTGCTGGTCGCTAGTGCTGGACTGAAAGGTGGCTACAAGCATGCTTTGCAGACCATTTTCGGGACGAATTTTGCTTCTCTGGTATTGATCACCTTATCTATTTTTAGCTTAAAAGGCTTATTGGTCATTAATGAAAACTGGCTGAATGGCATCAAGCTGCTTGGCTGTTTATATATTGCCTGGCTGGGAATCCAGATTTTCCGGGAAGTCTGGCAAGGGCAGGGTTCAACCAGTTCACAAGGCTTGCAGCCAGTACAGGGTGGCTTCCGAACCGGTTTTCTGGTGGGGATCTCCAACCCCAAAGATATTATTTTCTTTGCTGCGTTTTTCCCGCAGTTTATTGGCATTACTCCAAACTTAGATTCCAGCTTAGTGATTCTGACGATCAGCTGGATTGTGCTGGATTTTTTGACTCTGTCATTAGTTTATTTAGGCTTTCAACGCTTTGCTAAATCCAGGCTGTATCCTTATTTGCTGGGTTTGTGCGGTTTGATTTTATTAGTAGTCGCAGTCTATGGAATATTGTCTGTACTCATCTAAAAATATTTATATAAAATAAAAATCCCGGTCTTAAGCCGGGATTTTTTATCTTTACGTCTTAGACATTGTGCTGCTGGCGGTAATGCACCAGTTCATCAATAGTGATCACGGTCAGCTGATGAGTCTGTGCATAAGACAATACCTGAATACCAGAAGCCATGGTGCCATCTGGATTGGTCAGTTCACACAGAACCCCGGCAGGTTTCAGTCCAGCCAGACGTGCAAGATCAATCGTACCTTCGGTATGACCACGACGGGTCAGCACACCGCCTTCACGGGCACGTAAAGGGAAGACATGCCCTGGGCGATTCAGGTCACTGGCGACAGCGCCGTCTTTAATGGCTGCTTTAATCGTGGTGGTACGGTCTTTGGCAGATACACCAGTCGTCACACCTTCCGCAGCTTCAATGGTGACAGTAAATGCAGTTTTAAACTGGCTAGAGTTATCCTGCACCATAGGTGGCAGTTCTAAATGATTGGCCAGTTCATCAGTCAGACATAGGCACACAATACCGGAACCATCACGAATCATACGAGCCATGGTTTCTACAGTCAAAGTCTCTGCTGCAATGATGAGGTCGGCTTCATTCTCGCGGTCAAAGTCATCCATCACCAGAACAGGTCTGCCTTGGCGGATGTCTTCGAGTGCTTGTTGGATGCGCTGTTCAGCGGGAGCTAAAGCGGAAAAGAAAATTTCGGGTTGAATCAAACTTGACATTGAAACGCTCACGTAAAGTAAAAGTACGATTGAACATTTCAGGACATAGTGAAAATAGGCTTATAGCAAAACAGTTTCATGCCAGGCATAAAACAGGGTGTACTGCTTTCGTCTTCTTTCATCCGGACTATACCGTCGGCTCTGGATTTGCACCAGATCTGCAGATCAATCGAAATTGACCGCTCGTGGGCTGATTTAGGAATAGAGATTTACTACCCTGAAATTACCACCGGTGGGGAATCTCACCCCGCCCTGAAGCGATGTAGGGCCATTATAGTCCTGATTTTTAAAAGATGGGATAGTTTGGCCAGTCACGAATTTGCAGAATTTCAGATAAGCAAAACAGATTATCTGAATTACTACAGTCCTTTAGCAAAAAACTGGAAACATGTTATGTTGCTATTAACAATAGAAATTGATCAATCATTCTGACAATGAAGAAAACCGAGCTGATCCATAATAATCCATTTTCTCCCTTGCTGTTTTGTGATGCAAAGGTTTTGTGTTATCTCAATATTTTGGGCGTTGCGCTGATTGCAGTCAGTTTGCTGTATTTAATGGCTGCGAACTGGTGGATGCTACCGAATCAGGTACAGTTAGCAATTCCAATGCTGGTTTTACTCTGTAGTGCAATAGCCAGCATTTACTTTAATCAGCGGGAATGGATCAGACAGAGTCTGGATACTGTATCTGGCCTGATGCTGGGCTTAAGTCTGGTGGTGATTGGGCAGATCTATCAGACTGGTGCGGATAGTTATCAGTTATTTCTGCTCTGGGCCGTATTGCTGTTGCCGTGGCTATATCGACCAAATATCGGGGTTTTTGCCATGCTTTGTGTGGTCAGTCAGCTGGCATTGTATTTTTACTTTAAGCAAAGTTTCTGGATGATACGGGCAGAAGGGTTGTATTTATTGACTTTGAACCTACTGACAGCCATCAGCTTTGCCTTTGCCATACGTTATTATCTGCTGCTGCGGTACCTGTTTATTGCACTCATTATTATGATTTCGATCAGCAGTATGATGCAGTTTACCCATCATTTTCAGCTGATCTATCTGGCTTCTTCAGTTGTTCTGCCAGCAGGTGCTGCATTTTATTTTTATCGTAAGCATCAGGCACTAGAAACCATTTTACTGATTGCAGGCTTGGCTGCCAGTTTGAGCCTATGGCTGTTTGAACTGGTGGACGATCAGCTTACCAATTCAGCAGCGGGCTTATTTATCTTGGCAATGCTGATCTTTGGCTGGTTTGCGATGATCAGTTTTGCCCTAAAGAAAATTTTTCCACAAACCAAATTCTCCGTCATTCCTTTGGCACTTGGTGCATGGATAGCTGGAATTATTCTGGCAGTCTTATTACTGACCTATTGGAAAGCAGTTTCAATTGTTTTAGGTCTCATTTTTATTGGCATCGCTTGGAAATTATTAAGTCAAAAGAATTCCATATTTCTACGTCAGTTTGCCTATTGTCTTTGGGTTTGCGGGCAAGCTGCGGTATTAATTCATACGGAACTGCTCACCGATAGTCTGTTTATAGTGTGGCTGTTGCAATTAATGATGCTGGCTCTGACTGTGATCAAACGGATGCACTGGTTCATTCTAACCTTACAGCTCTTGATAGCTCATGCTTTAGCAATTGTGGTTTTGGCATTAGAGAATTCCTTTAAGCATGATGATATTGTAATCACGCTTGCCCTAAGCTTGAACTATGTCATTTTTATCGGGCTAATTCTAACCGCTAGATATTGGCAGTCCTCAATTTATCAGAAAAGTATTCTGCTCTGGATCATTGCTATGCTGACAGGTTCAGCCGTGGTTCAATCTGTGACTGGATTAGAGCACTGGCAGGGCATCGGGCAGATCAGCCTTGACCACGGTCTGCTGTTTTATGTTCTTCCGAGCTTATTGTTGCTTGGTTTTATCTGGCAAAACTGGCAGCAATTTTCTGAAAAATTGCTCTGGCTGATTCCTGTATTTGGCATCTTACTCATTCTGTTGGGCTATTTTGAGATTTTTATTATTATGCTGCTTATGGCGTGGGCAGTGGTCTATCAGCAACGACTTATACAGGCACTTACCATTTTATTGCTGATCTTCTGGCTATGGATGCTGTATTACAATCTGGGCTTAAGCTTCCTATTAAAAAGCATCAGTATCTTTGCTTCAGGGATACTGGTCTTGTTGCTGGCCTATATTTTAAAGGGGTCAAAACTACAACATGAGCAAGGAGAGGCAAGATGAAAAAGTTTCTTCCTTTGCATCTGGCTATTTTCAGTATTGCCTTATTTTGTGGATTGATTGCGCAACATGAATGGCATCTTCGAGATAGCCAAAGTATTTATGTGGAGCTGGCACCAGTAGATCCGCGATCAATTCTGCAAGGCGATTATATGGCGCTGAATTATGATCTGCATTTTAGTGCACTAGCAGCGGAGAATAGATCAGAACAATCAGAAACTAAAATCAGTATTCAAGATTTTGAAAACCAGTCCCGTGTACTAAGCTATGTACAGCTTGATGAGCAAAGAAGAGTTGTCAAAACCAGTTTTAATCGAAGTGCGCTGGATCAGCCACGCTCAGCGCGATTAATTCTGAAGAATCCGCGGAATACCTTTGAAGGCTTATATCCGGCTGCCAACAGTTTTATGTTCGCTGAGGGACTTGAGCCTTGTTATCGTAATGCTAAATTCGCCGAATTAAAGCTAAAAGAAAATGGAGAAACTTTGTTGGCTGACCTGGTAGATCAAAATCTTAAGTCCTTAAACTGTGAGAACCGAAAAAGCTGGTGGCAGGGGCGTTAGTTTTATTTTAATCAGCCCATAAAAAAGCCCGCGAGAAGCGAGCTTTTGAGAATCTTGTTGAACCAGCTTAGGCAACCTGTACCGGAATGCAATTTGCAGTGTGATTCACAGTGTTATCCGGGTTGGCATAAACCAGACGTGGTTTATGAGCATTGGCTTCGGCTTCAGTGAAATCACCAAATGTTGCGATAATCACGATATCACCAACATCAGCCTGGTGCGCAGCACCACCATTCACAGAAATAATCCCTGAATTATCTTCACCACGAATGGCATAAGTAGTAAAACGCTTACCATTGGTCACGTTCCAAACATGAATTTCTTCGTATTCACGAATGCCAGCTAGATCCATCAAAACGCCATCAATTGCACATGAACCTTCATAGTGTAATTCTGCATGTGTAACAAAAGCGCGATGAATTTTGCATTTTAATAAACGAGATAGCATGGCTAGCGTCCCCTTAGTTGACCTAAGACTTTGATCTTATGGTTGAATCAATTTCTACGACACTGGATAAGTGGGTAGGCTTGCGCATTTTGCGCCTAAATGGCCAGCAAGGCAAGCGGAATTGTCCAGCAATTTATGAATGTTTAGTTCGGTTTATAAGCATTGATTTGATTCATTGCCTGTTGTACTTCACCGTTCACCAGCATTTTGGCGCGAGCAAGTGCATGGGCAATTGCATCGTCCATTAACTCTTGTTCACTGCTTGGTGCTTTACTCAGGACATGACCAGAAACACGGTCTTTAGAACCTGGGTGACCAATACCAATGCGTAGACGATGAAAGTTCGGACCGATATGCGGCACGATATCGCGTAAACCGTTATGTCCACCATGACCACCGCCAGTTTTCAGGCGAATAATGCCTGGATTCATATCCAGTTCATCATGGGCAATCAGGATTGATTCGGGTGCGATATTGTAGAATTTGGCGAAAGGAACAACACTTTTACCGGAAAGGTTCATGAATGTTGTAGGTAGAAGGAGACGGACGTCTTGACCTTCGATATTGCCACGACCGCTGAATCCATTGAATTTAGGGTCTTTTTTAAGGTTAATGCCATATTGATCTGCAAGGCGTTCTACAAACCAGAAGCCTGCATTATGGCGGGTTTGAGCATACTCAGAACCTGGGTTGCCCAAACCAACAATCAGTGAAATATTTGACACTAATCTACACCATTAACACTTATGCGCGTTTAAAGTCAGCGTGCATTGGAGTGTTTTTAGCTGGGTGACGTTGTAACGCTTGGATTTTAACGCTTTCAACTTTACCGTTTACATCAATTTCGATCACTTCTTCGAAGAATGAGTTGCTTTCTAAGAATTTAACAAGCTGACGAAGTTCAAGAGAAACAGCTACAGGAGCAGCTTCGCCACCATAGATGATCGCTGGAACTTTAGCAGCATGACGAAGGCGGCGGCTCGAACCTTTCCCTTGTTGTGCTACTTCACGTGCTTCTGCGTTTAATACGAAGTTTGCCATGATAGACATCCTATTTAAGTTTTAAATGAACCGGACCTGCGACCGATCCGGTGATAGAAAGCCCCGCCAAATGGCAGGGCTTTGGAAATTCAGCGCACTATTATAGATAAGAATCGAACATTGCGCTAATAGATTCTTCGTTGTTGATACGACGAATTGTTTCAGCAACCATGCTTGCAACTGAAACCTGGCGAATCTTGCCAAGAGCTAAAGCTTCTTCTGAAAGAGGGATGGTGTCAGTAACTACCAACTCATCGATCACAGAATTTTTCAGATTTTCAAGTGCTTTACCAGATAATACTGGGTGAGTCGCGTAAGCAACTACTTTGCGGGCACCGAAAGTTTTCAACGCATCAGCAGCTTTACAAAGCGTACCAGCAGTATCCACCATGTCATCAACGATCACACAGTCACGATCTTTCACATCACCAATCAAATGCATCACTTGTGATTCATTCGCTTTTTGACGACGTTTATCGATGATCGCCAGGTCGATATCACCCATCTGTTTCGCAACAGCACGAGCACGAACTACACCACCTACGTCAGGAGAAACAACCATCAGGTTATGATGCTGTTGTTGGCGTAAGTCAGCAAGCAGGGCTGGCGTACCGTAGATGTTGTCTACAGGAATATCGAAGAAACCTTGGATCTGGTCAGCGTGAAGGTCAATCATCACCACACGGTCAATACCTACAGTGGTCAGCATATCTGCAACAACTTTTGCAGTAATCGGCACACGGCTTGAACGGGGACGACGGTCTTGACGGGCATAACCGAAGTAAGGAATCACGGCAGTAATACGACCAGCACTTGCACGGCGTAACGCGTCAGCCATAACCAGGATTTCCATCAGGTTATCGTTGGTCGGTGCACAAGTAGGTTGTACGATGAATACGTCTTTACCACGAACATTTTCAGTGATCTCAACAGCGATTTCGCCATCAGAGAACTGGCCTACAGAGGCAGCGCCTAGAGGAATATGTAAGTGACTTACGACTTTTTGAGCGAATTGTGGATGCGCGGTTCCACTAAAAACGACAAGATTGGGCATGAAGCACCCTTGGCGGTTGG
>NZ_DFDO01000235.1:0-7342 GCF_002367915.1 Acinetobacter sp. UBA3025 | reverse complement strand
AATTTTATTCAGAAAATCGCTTAATTTTTTGCTATCTATAGCCATACACTACCTCAAGTTGCAGCTAGTGTATGGCTGGGCCCCATGAAGTTCAAGTCAAAGATTGAATGACCAGTATAAATACACATCTCGATATGACTATAAATCGGTTAGGATTTCAACAATTCGTACACACTCCAGGCAATGACCATAGCCACCAGACCTAAAACCAGTAAAATTGCAAACTTGCTTAAGCCGGCTTCTGCTTCAGGTGGATGCAGTCGATCTTCATCTGCAATTCGGACCAATTCATTATTATAGTGACTATAAAACTCTGAACGCTGGGTTTCGTCCAGAGCGCGGGTAAAATCATAAACTTCTTTACGTTGAGCCAGACTGTAATCACCTAGATGGGTATATTTGTCATAAATTGCCTCATCCAGTTTTTTACGGTGTACGTGCGCCAATTCTGTAATCTGACTGGCTGTTGGGGGCATATCAAAACTGAGCCCTTCAAGAGTTCTTTGCATCATGTTGTTCTCCTTTTCTTTTGTTCTATTGTTAAAATCTATACCAACCAAACTTCCAAGTGTGTATAGTTTGATCGTACAAACTATAAATTAAGTAAACAGGAAAGCTGATATAGTTGACTTTTCCATTATTCTGTAATATTAGTTTAATAATACTAAGTTATATTTGTATTTAGACTTAAAAGTCTATCCGAAATCATAATTAAAATTAAGGAGTTTTTATATTATGCAGAATATCTCTCAACATGATTTGGAACATCTGTATGCAGATGCAGTGAATACCATTCAATCGCAAATGAACTTTGTCGATGCAGTAAAACAATTAGAAGATGCAGCGCGCGCCGGTCACGGTAAAGCAGCTCTCTTTTTAGCTGAACTGTATTATCAGGGTTTTCGTGTAGAACGAGATTCACTCAAAGCACAATACTGGCAGAACATGGCCACCATGCAAGCCTGAAGAAACGTCACCTCGGTGACGTTTTTTTACGCTATTTTTTCGAAATACTGCAATTAAGACATAATTTATTACGATTGCTTGCAAAGCTGAAACAGTAATTTCACTGGAACTTTCTAGAATAGAGCTGAACTCTAATAGCACTTTATTTTAACGACAATGCGAAAAATTATTCAATACGACCCGATTTGTAAAAACTTTCTTTTGAGGCTGACCATCCTCAAATCTATGATGTATTGCGGCGTTTTGTGGGGCGTCTATCATCAGGGTTGGGCGATGATGCGTGATCAGGAAGATTATATTTTTCCATTCTGGCTTAATTCTCTGGATGCCAAAAATTATGCCAAGGAACATTGGCCAGGTTATGTACCCCGTAGAATCAACCCGGAAGATTTCGAAAACAACTTGTTACCTACACTGTCCCGACTAGCCGTGACACCTACTTTATGTAGCGGTAATGGCACTAAACTAAAATTATCCATTCCACAGATGCGCCACCTGTTTTTTTCACAACAAAGACTGCACTTTGCCTAAAAACATGTTATTTATAAAGACATAAAATAGACACCTACACCTAGAGATGTTCAGCTGGATACATACTCTAGGACTAATAATAATTAGATAAAAAGGACTCAATAGAATGACCAACGTAGCACAAGTGCTCGGTGATAAAGTACATCAGGCAGTTTATACCATCCGTCCAGACTCTACAGTTTTAGAAGCAATTAGCCTGATGGCAGAAAAAGGAATCGGGGCGCTGGTCGTTACCCACGAAGACAGTGTGGTCGGCATTTTGTCAGAGCGTGATTACACCCGTAAAATCGCATTGATGCAAAGAACCTCTTTTGATACCACGGTCAATGAAATTATGACACCTAAAGTCATAACCGTGACTTCTGCAACTTCTGTTGAAGACTGCTTAGCATTAATGACTGACCGCCATTTACGCCACTTACCTGTAGTTGAAAATGACAAACTGATTGGCCTGATTTCGATTGGTGACTTGGTCAAAGCTGCAATGGAAGATCAACGTAAGCTGATTGATCAGTTACAACAGTATATTTCAGGCTAAAATTCTTTCTTAGTTAAATACGTAAATTAAGACTCAAACTCAAAATGTCATTACAAACAAATGACAATGCCATATCAAAACCAGATTAGGTATAAAAAATCCCAGCCTTAAGACTGGGATTTTTTGATTATTAGATCAAATTAAAGACCGAGTTTCTCTGCGACATAGTCAGAGTCTTTATCACCACGACCTGAAAGATTCACTACAATCTTAGTCTCTTTAGGCAGTTTACCCGCTTCACGAATTGCCCAAGCCACTGCATGTGAACTTTCTAATGCTGGCACAATTCCCTCAACGCGTGACAGGGTCATAAAGGCATCCAGACACTCCTGATCTGTTGCTGTAGTGTATTCCACACGACCCAGATCTTTCAGCAGGCTGTGCTGTGGCCCTACGCCTGGATAATCCAGCCCAGAAGCAATCGAATGCACAGGTAAAGGCTCACCCTGCTCATCTTCGAGTACATAACAGGCCATACCATGCAACTGGCTTGGTTTACCCAAAGTCAGCGTTGCGGAATGCTTATCAGTATTTAGGCCATGACCAGCAGGTTCTACCCCTACCAGTTTCACGTCTGGATCATTCAGGAATGCCGTGAATGCACCCATGGCATTTGAACCACCACCCACACATGCCACCACATAGTCTGGGTTTGCACCGAAGCGTTCATTGGTTTGAACCTTGATTTCATCGCCAATAATGGACTGGAAATCACGCACCATCATTGGGAATGGATGCGGTCCTACCACCGAACCAATCGCATAGATATAGTTTTTCGGATCTTTCAAGTATTCTTCAAAAGCACTGTCGACTGCATCTTTAAGGGTTGCTGTACCACGAGTCACAGAAATCAGCTTAGCACCCAAGATTTTCATCTTTACGACGTTTGGATGTTCTTTTTCGATATCCACCTGGCCCATATGAATTTCACATGGAATACCCACCAAAGCACATGCAGTGGCTAATGCCACACCATGCTGACCTGCACCGGTTTCTGCAATCACTTTGGTTTTACCCATATATTTCGCCAGCAGTGCTTCACCCACACAGTGATTGATTTTATGTGCACCGGTATGATTCAGGTCTTCACGTTTTAAATAGATCTGTGCTCCACCTAACTGGTCAGAAAGGTGTTTAGCATGAAACAAAAGGCTAGGACGGCCGACATAGTTAGCAAACAGGTCTTTTAATTCATTCTGAAATTCTTCAGTTTGACGGATTTCCTGATAGGCAACATTGATGTCATCCATGGCCTGTTTTAGCTCTGGTGGAATGAACTGACCGCCATATTGACCAAAGAAACCCTCTTCGTTGGGCAACGCAATACCATTAATTTGATGAGCCATAATAATTCCTGAATATTGGAATAAGGTATAGCAAGTGACTTTATACTAGAATAATTCGTTTTAAAGCACTAATAACTATAGATAAAGTCACTTATAGATAAATGGAATCAACGCGCCAGATATTTGGTCATATCCTCAATACCTTTTAAGGTCATTGGAAACATATGATCTTCAAAGATTTGCTTAATCAGGCCAATAGTATGCGTGTAATGCCAGTATTTTTCTTCTTCAGGATTGAGCCAGGCGGTTTTATCAAAATGCTGACGCAGACGCTGTAACCAGACCTGTCCTGCCTCATCATTCATATATTCGACCGAACCACCGACGGAGTTCAACTCATAGGGTGCCATGCTGGCATCACCCACTACAATCACCCGGTAATCCCGTCCATAGGTATTGAACAGATCCCAGGTATTCATGCGCGAGCTGGAACGACGGACATTATCTTTCCAGACATAGTCGTACAGACAGTTATGGAAATAGAAATATTCCAGAGTCTTAAATTCGGTCTTGGCTGCGCTAAACAGTTTTTCACACTGAGCAATATGCGCATCCATCGATCCGCCAATATCAAACAGCATGAGTACTTTAATACGGTTACGACGTTCCGGCACCAACTGAACATCCAAGATGCCTTGTTTGGCGGTTTCACGAATAGTGCTATCAATGTCCAGTTCTTCAGCCGCACCCTGACGGGCAAACTTACGCAAACGGCGCAGTGCCATCTGCATCTGACGACTACCAAGAATCTGATCATCATCCAGATTACGGTATTGACGCTGTTCCCAGACTTTGACTGCGGAACGTTTACGCCCCGGCCCGCCAATGCGCACACCTTCAGGATGATCACCATAGGCACCAAATGGCGATGTGCCACCAGTACCAATCATCTTATTCCCACCCTGATGTTTTTTATGCTGTTCACGCAAGCGCTCTTCCAGCATTTTCATCAGTTCTTCCAGCGACCCGGCTTTTTTCAGTTCTTCACGCTGTTCAGGGGTTAAGTGCTTTTCTAGAAGTTCCAGATCAAACCAGTCTTTAGGCAGTTTATGCACCTGATTCAGCAGTTCATCCAGATCAAAGGTCGCGATACCATCAAAGTAGTCTTTCATGGCACGATCGAACTTGTCGAAGTAGCGCTCGTCTTTGACCATCACAGTTTTAGCAAGCTGATAGAACTCGTCCTGATCGGCAAAAACTACGCCTGCCGCTACCGCCTGATTCAGATCGATCAACTCACGTGTGGAAACTGGTACGCCATATTTTCTGAGGGTATAAAACAATCGCACAAACATGCGTGTTTCTCCCTTAGCGACGCGACATAAAGGCTAGACGTTCAAGCAGCTGTACATCCTGCTCATTTTTGATCAGCGCGCCGTACAAAGGCGGGATCGCTTTGGACTTGTCGGTATTTCTTAAAATGTCTTCCGGCATATCATCTGCCATTAACAGACTTAACCAGTCGATCAGTTCAGAAGTTGAAGGTAGTTTTTTCAAGCCTGGAATCTGGCGTAACTTAAAGAAGACTTGCAGAGCTTCATTCACAAGCGTTGCTGAAATATTCTCAAAATGTACATCGATAATTTCACGCATGGTCGCTTCATCCGGAAACTCGATATAGTGGAAGAAACAACGGCGCAAGAAGGCATCTGGAAGTTCTTTCTCATTATTTGAAGTGATGATGACAATCGGACGCTGGGTCGCGGTAATGGTTTCACCCGTTTCATAAACGAAGAAGGACATCTTGTCGAGCTCGTGCAGCAAGTCATTTGGAAACTCGATGTCTGCTTTATCGATCTCATCAATCAGCAATACACAGCGTTCTTCACTGGTAAATGCTTCCCAGAGTTTACCCGGCTTGATGTAGTTCTTGATGTCATAAACGCGATCATCACCTAACTGACTATCACGTAAGCGTGATACCGCATCATATTCATACAGGCCCTGCTGTGCCTTGGTCGTTGATTTGATATGCCAGGTAATCAGCTTCAGTCCAAGGCTTTGTGCCACCTGTTCAGCCAACAAGGTTTTACCTGTACCCGGCTCACCTTTAACCAGCAAGGGTTTTTGCAAACTACGCGCAGCTTTCACAGCTAGTTTTAAACTGTCAGTGGCAATGTACTGATCCGTACCTGAGAATTGTTGAATATCAGCAGACATGATTGAACCTTATTTTTCTATTTACAGCGGTGAACTTTTCTTGTTTGACCCAAGACCCGTTTTACTGGATGCATAGGTCGACCAGCAATAGCCAATCACAGACCCGATACCAATGACAAATAAAATAAGTGACGCATTAATCCAAACGAGTTCATATTCCTTGGTCAGAATACCAAACAGCAGCCCGAAAATAGCAGGTGCAACTGAAGCATTACTGCCTTCAGAAACGGTTGGGGTTAATAGCACGGCAAAGGCTAACAACCATAAAAAACCGCCCATTGCCTTTGGCATGCGCTTGGTCACGCCATACCAGCAGGCTAACGCAATCAGACTGCCCAGCAGATACACTGCAAACGCAATACTCTGGTCAGGAATTGAGTCCAATACAGCTACAAAACCATTCATTTCACAACTCCTGAACTGAGCTTAAGCCCCACGAAGACCTTCTGGCGCTGGCGCATTCGGGTTAATCAAACCTTCTGGTGGCATTTGCAGGAAGAAACCACGAGTAGAAATTGAATCCATCACATGTAAAACATTGGCACGTGCCAGTTTACGCGATTCACTCAATTCAAGATGCATGACAAAAGTCGCACGACCAAAAGCAACACGTACCGGTTCAGCCAATACCTCTAGTGGTTCAAATGTTTCGGCTTCGTTCTCATCTGCAGGACGCGCCACATAAAGATACATTTCATCTTTTTTGCTAGATTTGTAGATAGACACTTGCATGTTTCAAACGACTTTTCTGAAAAAACAATCGCAAGGATACATCAAAAAAACGACAGAAACATTAGCCGCCTCCAATGCATCAGTCGTGATTTTGTATAATTGCTTTATCTTTAATCAATCCAGTAAAAATCACTCAACCACTTTCATCTGGGTCGACAGATAAGACTCATCCTGATGCAATACCTTAATTAGCGGCAGAGTTAATAACTCATAGCGCCAACCGAGCAAGTAGTTTGGCAGATCCTGTTCATCCTTATGACATACTACATGCTGATATAAGGCATTCAGCCATTTCTTGCGCATCAGCACTTCTTTCGGTACGGAGATTTCATTGGATATATTCTGGATCATTGTTTCAACCTTCTCGCCAATCTCTCTGGATGAATGGCGGATTGGGCGTGCCAGACGTAATGGCCAGTCGGCTTGGTCAGGCAGGAATTTCAACAGATCCAGAATAGTCTTGCCATGTTCACGGACAATATTGGCCCGGATGTCTTTCATCTGACTGAGCTGAAAATTATTGCGCGGGAATTTCTCTACCAGATCAATCATGGTCGAGTTTTTCAGAATAAAACTACGTGGCTGATTCAACGCCTTGGCAATCTGCTCACGCCATACAGCCAGTTGTTGTAACTGCATTAATTGACGGCGTGAATGACGATAATTACCGACATCCTGATAAAGCAAGGCAGTCGGTGTTTCTTCACCAATTTCATGGGTCAGAAAACGGCAATCTTCAAGAGCGAAATCGAGCAGATATTTGCTTTCCAGATCCTGTTTGACCTTATCCGACAGTTGCACCAGATAATGCACATCATTGGCTGCATACAGTAACTGCTCAGAGCTTAAAGGCCGTGCCAGCCAGTTAGAGCGCGTCTGATCTTTTTCAATATCGACATCCAGCATCTGTTTCAAGGCATTCTGATAGCTGACCTGCAAACCATGTCCGAGGAATGACATGCCGACCTGTGTATCAAAGACATTACTCAGGGCTTTTTTCTGGGTGTAATGGTAAATCAGATCAATATTTTCCATGCCTGCAGTGAAGATATTGATCTGATTTACCATT
>NZ_DFDO01000321.1:15028-21094 GCF_002367915.1 Acinetobacter sp. UBA3025 | reverse complement strand
TTTTGGCCGTAATATGACCGCTGGTATTGTCCAGAAAATATTGCGCAGGCAAACGCAATATTTTGGCAAAGACTTCCTGACGAATATTAAATACCAGATTACGGGAGATGACCGCCGTATAATACCCACCGAGGAATAGGCCTAAGCCCCTGAAGAACATCAGTACTACCACTAAGAATGGGAAAAGTAAGGTGAAACCCTGGTCTCTGTTTTGTATCGCCTCAATGATATATTCCAGTAATTTGGCTACAGAAACTTCTGTCGCCGCATTCATAGAGAAACCAAGCAGGACAATTAAGGCTGTGCCCCAAAATGGTTTTAAATAGTTTAAAAGGCGAAGATAGACCTTAAAATCGTGCTTCACTAATAACCTCGAGTTGGTACTTTCGTACTGATGTTGACATTAACAAAGCCAAGTTGCCCTGCAACGTCCATGACACGAATAACATCCTGATGTGTCGCTTTTGCATCAGCGGCAATGACAAACATTAAATCACGACGTTCATTCGAAATCTGTTTAATTGCCGTATTTAAATCTGCTGCATCTTTACTGGCAATAGACTGACCATTCACGGCATAGTGGCCATTGGCATCCACAATCACTTCAATTTTCTGGTCAAAATTCTTGGGCGGTACACCTTGCGCATCTGGAAGCGTCAGGTTCATTCGGCTCATCTGGTTAAACGTGGTTGAAAGCAGCAGAAAAACCAAAATAAATAACAGGCAATCAATCATGGGCGTCAGATTGATATGTACATCTTCCACCTGGTTACGTTTAAATTTCATGCCCCTGCTCCTAGCTTGCTTTCTTGATGCGTTCTTCTACATCATCTGAAGCATTTAAATAGAACAGGTTGGCATGAAATAACGTTGCTTGCTGTTCCAGTTCCGCCACATATTCCTGAACCAGACGCTGGAAATAACGATGTGCAAATAAAGCAGGAATAGCAATCAGCATACCCGCTGCTGTCGTGATCAGTGCTTTGGAAATACCGGGCATCATTAAAACTGGGTCACTATTAGTACCGACATCAATCATTAAAAATGATTCAATAATTCCAATCACTGTACCGAGCAAACCGAGTAGAGGCGCTACTGCACTCAAAGTACCCAGAAAATTAATATTCTTTTCCAGATAGCCAATTTCCTGTGAAGCTACCACTTCCATCTGGGCACGAGCATATTGCTCAGACTGGTGACGCGCTTCAAAACCAGCTGTAAATACACGACCCAAAGTACTGTTTTTCAAAGCTGAACTTTGTTGCAGCTTTTGCATAGCTTGTTCTGCATTTTGTGCAGGACCCATCAGAAGTGAGTTGGGCAGTACCAGACTCTTTTTTAACCGAATGAAGCGCTCAACTGAAATCGCCAGCATAAATATCGAACACAACACCAGCGGCAGCATCAACCAGCCGCCTGCTTTAACCAATTCCCACATCTGATTTATTCCCCAATAAAAACAAATTTTAAATTAATTATTCATTGCCCAGGATTGAAAGAATCCCGTCCAGCTCTTCTAAAGAATGATAGCTAATAACCAGCTTGCCTTTCCCTTGCTTGTTATAGTCAATTTTAACATCCGCACTAAAGCGCTCAGACAGACGCTGAGTGAGCTGCTGAATGTCTGGCGCAATCGCTGCTTTTGGTTTTTCTGTTTTCGGTGCATTGTAGTCGCGTACCAACTGTTCGGTTTGGCGTACTGAAAGGCTCTTTTCAATGACCATCTCAGCAACTTTAAGCTGATCTTTAGCCTTCAAAGTCAGAATGGCACGTGCATGTCCCATATCCAGCAGGCCCTGCTGCATAAAGTCTTTTACTTCTTCAGCCAGAGTTAGCAGACGCAGCAAATTGCTCACTGTGGTACGCGCCTTACCGACGGTATCCGCAATTTCCTGATGGCTTAAACCAAATTCGTCATGGAAACGCTGCAAAGCCATCGCCTGATCAATCGGGTTCAGGTCCTGACGCTGAATGTTTTCGATTAAAGCTAATGCAATTGCGACCTGATCATTCAGCTCACGCACAATCGCAGGAACTTCAGTCAGACCCGCTAACTGTGCCGCACGCCAGCGACGCTCACCCGCAATAATCTCGTATGGATAGCGCTCATCATCGACCGGACGGATCACGATTGGCTGCATGATGCCATGCTTTTCAATCGATGCTGCCAGTTCCTGCAGATCCTGCTCATTGATATAGCGACGTGGCTGATATTCACCACGTTTCAGCAGATTGACATCAATCTGTTTCAACTGACCATGATCAAGACCTTGTGCTTCGAGTTGTAATTTTTCTTTTTGAATTGATCCCAGCAAGGCATCTAAACCACGACCTTTGGCGAGTCCACGTTTCTTGACGGTCATGCTTTACTTCCTTTTTTCACTTTGCTTTTCTTTAATACTTCAGCTGCCAGATTTAAGTAAGCAACTGCACCCTTTGAACTTTTTTCAAAATAAATAACCGGTAGACCATGTGCCGGCGCTTCAGCTAGACGGATATTACGTGGAATCACGGTTTCATAAAGTTTTTTACCAAAATATTGCTCTAACTCTTCTGAAACATCACGGGTCAAGGCATTTCGAGCATCATACATGGTACGCAATACACCCACGATCTGCAGGTCTGGATTAAGTGCTTGCTGAATGCGGTCAATGGTTTGTGTCAGATCAGCCAGGCCTTCGAGAGCATAATATTCGCATTGCATCGGAATAATCACGCCATCCACTGCTGCCAGTGCATTCACGGTAATCAAGCTTAAGCTTGGTGCACAATCAACAATGATATAGTCGAATGAGGATTCAATTTCCTGCAAAGCTTCACGCAAAATAAATTCACGGCCTTTTTGCTCAGCAATCGCCAGCTCCACACCAGCCAGGTCACGGTTTGCCCCTAAAACCTTGTATCCAACTTCAGCCTTGGTGATCGCAGTTTCAATCGGCACTTCACCCAGCAATACATCAGTCACTGAATACAGCAGGTCATTTTTCTGAATCCCCGACCCCATGGTCGCATTTCCCTGAGAATCCATATCCACAAGCAAAACGCGTTTTTTTAGCACAGCGAGAGATGCCGCCAAATTTACTGCGGTTGTGGTTTTACCGACACCACCTTTCTGGTTGGCAATCGCAATAATTTGTGCCATGTTGACCCCGATCCTTCAAAAATTTTAAATACGTTTTAATAGAAGTAAATGACGTTGTTCGTCCAAGCGCGGAACCTTCAGTTCAATAATCTGACAGCTAAATTCATCTTTTAATGCTGCCACTTCCTCCTCAGGAATCAAACCTTTCATGGAAGCAATAATACTCTGCTCATGCATATACGGTTTAGACGCATTCACAAAATCTGTCAATGAAGCAAATGCACGACTGGTAATCACATCAAACTGACCCAGCTCATTGATACTGTCTTCATTTTCCACACGGGTTTGTACTGCAATGACATTTTTTAATTTTAGGTCTGCAATAAACTGCTTCAGAAAACGAATTTTTTTACCGTTTGAATCCAGTAGTAAGCAATCACGCTCAGGCTGACATAAAGCAATGATCATGCCCGGCATACCACCACCAGTCCCGATGTCGAGCAAACGACCTGCAGGCAAATCCTTCAAAATACTCAGACTGTCAAGCAGATGCTTGACCAGCATTTCCTTAGGATCACGGATTGCAGTCAAATTGTATGCTTTATTCCACAGTACCAAAGCGTCCTGGTACTTGAGTAATAAATTTAAAGCTTCATCAGACAGCTCTAAACCTAAAGCCTGGCTACCCTGCTTTAGTTCTTGAAAAAACGTGTGCATAAACAATCAACGCTCGAAAAAGTTAAGTGGAAGTATACCGTTTTCTCTATATTGGCACAGTAGGGAGTGCTTAGTGAATATTCACTTAAGCAGACTTCCCTTCACGGATCATTAAATCCAGTGCATTCAAACGCTCAGGCGTTCCCACATCCACCCAAATACCTGTCAATTTAGAGGCAGCAATTTTGTTTTCCAGCATTGCTGCTTTTAATAGTGGTGCTAAAGGACGTTTTCCAGCCTCTAAGCCTGCAAACATTTTCGGATGAATCACTGATACACCGCTAAAAGTCAGGTTTTCACCACTGATCTGCTGATCAAAGGTATAAGCCTTGCCGTCTGCAAGTGTGAAATCACCGTTTGGATGCTGTTCCGGGTTTTGTACCAATACCAGATGTGCCAGATTTTCACCCAGCTCAACATTCAATAAAGGTGCAAAGTCCATAGTCGTCCAGACATCGCCATTGACCAAAATGAAAGGCTCATCACCAAGCAGTGGTAAAGCATTAATAATGCCACCGGCTGTTTCCAGACCTTCACCTTCATGTGACCATAAAATCTTGACACCAAACTGTGAACCATCACCCAACGCCTGAGCCAGTTTTTCACCTAACCAAGCCGTATTAATGACAACTTCATTCACGCCCATCGCAGCCAGTTTTTCAATATGCCAGACAATTAGCGGCTTACCACCCACTTCTAGTAAAGGTTTTGGCGTATGCAAAGTTAAAGGACGCATGCGGTTGCCCAAGCCAGCCGCGAGAATCATCGCTTTCATTTAGGCCGCTACCTCGTATGAACCATATTTTGCTTCAAAAGCTGGCATCACTTTTTCATGAATGAACTGCATAAATGGCTGTAATTCAGGATAGTCTTTGGTTTCTTCCAGCAGATACCACATCACACGTGGCAGGTCTTTTAGATAGCCAGATTTACCATCTCGCTCAAACAAGCGGACAAAAATACCTAAAATCTTGATATGGCGCTGAATGGCCATCATATCCGCATCTTTTTTGAACTGTTCGAAATCACGGTCCTGTTTTGCCGCTGCTGGTAACAGGTCATAGAACACTTTAAACCAGCGATAGACACGGTCAGCATTCCACTGCACATAGGCATCGCGGGTAATAGAGATCAGGTCATAGGTATCAGCACCAATCACTGCATCCTGAAAATCAATCACACCTAGTTCGGTTTCATTTTCGATTTTCATCAGGTTACGGCTATGAAAATCACGATGCACAATGACTTGAGGTTGTGCCAAAGCAGCATTCGCCAAAATCGCAAAGGTGCGCTTGATCAGAGCAGACTCTGATTCTGTTGGCTGGATTTTTAAAGCAGGCAGCATCCAGTCAGTCAGCAACTCCATTTCAGAAATCAGCTTCTCATAAGAATAAGCAGGAAACTGACCTTCTCCAGGAATGGACTGCAGCTGAATCAGTTGTTTAAAACTTTGCTCATAATAGGCATCAACCGTCTGATCATTCAGCAGATTTGATAACAGCACATCGCCAAAATCTTCAAGCAGCAAAAAACCATTTTCCAGGTCTTTGGCCACGATGTGTGGAACACGTACGCCATGGGCATCAAAAAATTCATCAATCGTCACAAAAGGCACACAATCTTCTTTTTCTGGTGGTGCATCCATGAGCATAAATGTTTTATTATTCAGTTTGATTCGTGCATAACGACGAAAACTTGCATCGCCTGCTAAAAAATGTGTTTCAAATTGATCTGAACCGAGTACAGAAGCAATCCAAGATTGTATTAATTGTTCGCGTTGAGTATTCATTTGCAATAAATTCTAGTACAGGCTGAGTTTTTAAAGTGCTAAGTGTAGCTACTTATCAACTTTTTCTCTATGATGCGACAATAATTAATTGCGATAAAAGCATGATTGGTTAATGAGACAAATGAAGCATCACTTTAAAATAAACCCTCTAGCGACTGCGATCTTAACCCTTTTATGTAGTAGCTCGGTCTCAAGCTATGCTGCATCAAATGACTCATCCAATGTAAATGCGGAACAACTCAAACAGCGCATTAATGAGACCTATCCCGGTGAAGCATTCTTCTCACAATATTATGTGGATAAATCTTCACCAGAAGCACAGCAGCGTCAAGGTAAATATCTCAGTTCAGCCTATTGTGAAGGTGCCTGGGTCACTCCTATTGCACCTGATGCACCGACGATTGACCCTGAACAGGCAACTTCAACCATTACTGCAGACTATGGTCATTATAATCCGGCCGGTGATTCCTACTTAGAT
>NZ_DFDO01000321.1:13705-14969 GCF_002367915.1 Acinetobacter sp. UBA3025 | reverse complement strand
ACTATGGCCACTATAATCCGAATGGCGATTCCTACTTAGAAGGCAATGTGGTCATTGATCAGGAAGGTCGCCAGATTCGTGCGGAACGCGTGACGATTGATCAGACTCAAACTTATGCTAAGGCAGAAGGTCAAGTCCAATTGGCTCAAGGTGGCTTGATTTCGCAAAGCGATGATATCAATTACAACCTGAAAACCCAGCAAGGTGACTTAAACAACAGTTTCTTCATTGCCGAAGAACAGCATGCGCATGGTCGTGCTGAAAAGATTGCCAAAACCTCTGACGATACGCTTGAACTGGAAAATGCCACCTATTCCACCTGTCCACCTGAACAGAAACCGACCTGGAAAATTCAGGCAGATCAAATCAAGCTGAATCAGGAAACCGGTCGCGGTGAAACCCGTAATACCAAGCTCTATGTGAAAGATGTTCCGGTACTCGCTGTTCCTTATTTTAACTTCCCAATCGATGATCGCCGTACCACTGGGATTCTGACGCCAACTTTCGGATTTACCAATGATGGCGGCCTGGAATTAGGTGTGCCGGTTTATCTCAATTTGGCACCACAATATGATGCGACCATTACGCCACGTTATATTAGTGACCGTGGTGCGATGCTGGATGGCGAGTTTCGTTATCTAACAGAAAACTATGGTGAAGGCCGGATTTGGGGTGGCTACCTGCCATCTGATGAAAGTTATAGCAATAAAGACCGTAAAGACCTGCACTTCCTGCATAACTGGCAAATCAACGATCAGTTCTTAACAAATCTTGAATATAATTACGCATCAGACAAGGACTTTTTTGCCGATCTGGATAATAACCCAGATTCAAAAACAGACCTGAACTTGCGCCGTGCTTGGGAAGTTAATTATAAAAATGGTATCCCCGGCTTAAAAGCTCAATTTAAAGTTGAAGATTTCCAGACGCTTGATCCTGCCGTTCTGGATGAAGACCGCCCTTATGCGCGTTTGCCGCAGCTTTTGGTGAATTATAAGACCGGTAACCCACTGGGTTTACAATACGAATTTAATAACGATACAGCTTATTTCCAGAAAGACATCAGAAATATCGAAAATATTGATACCGGTGATGAAGCCATCTATCAACCAAGTGGTACACGCATCTATAATGATTTCTCGGTACGCTATAATCACTTTACCCCTTGGTCATTCTTCATTCCTCAGGCAACATTACGCAATATCAATACTTTCTATGATCAAGATACTATTGATCGTATTAATAATAATCAAACCAGCTCATC
>NZ_DFDO01000321.1:0-13521 GCF_002367915.1 Acinetobacter sp. UBA3025 | reverse complement strand
TCAAACCAGCTCATCAAGTGAAAATCATTCTATCGTAGTGCCACAATTTACGCTGGACACCGGTTTAATTTTTGAAAAAGATGGTCGCTATTTACAGACCTTGACGCCTCGCCTGTTTTACGCTTATTCACCGTATGAAAATCAGCGCAATCAGCCAAACTTTGACTCTGTCGTAGCCTCAATTAATTATGACCAATTATTTAGTGCACGCCGCTTCTATGGTAATGACCGCTTAGAAGACAATAACTTCGCTTCTTTAGGTCTTAGTTACAGTTTATTTAATGAAGAAGGTTTAGAGCGATTACGCGCCAGTGTGGGACAAAGTTTCTTCTTTGAAGATCGCCGTGTCACATTAGATCGTGAAGCAGATAAATTTGACCGTGAAAGCCATACTGGTCCAGTTATTCAGCTTAGAAGTCAGTTAAACAAAAACGTGCATGTCAACCTAAATTCTAGCTGGATGTCGAATGGCTCCAATGCCCAGCGTGATGTACAGGTTTATTATACGGGCGATCAGGGCAATCTATATAACGTAGGCTATTTCTATCGTAAAGATATTCCAAACCGCCAGGAAAGTTATGATCAGGTGGTTGGCTCATTTATCCAGCCAATTGCCAATAACTGGCGTCTGGTCGGCCATGCGCAATTTGACCTGGATAATAGTGTCGCACGTGAATATTTACTTGGCGTAAACTATGAGTCATGCTGTTGGGGAGTATCTGTCTATGGCCGCTCATACTACAATGACTTAGACGATATCAATGACCCAGATGTGAAAGCGAAACGTGCAGTAATGGCTGAAGTAACGCTTAAAGGTCTTGGCGGGTTAAGCAACAAGCTAACCTCATTACTAGAAAATCGTATTCTAGGTTTTAACAATATCAATCAAACTTGGACAGAACGTTAATGAAGACAAAACAGTTAAAACAAATTTTTAAAGCGACCGCACTTGCGCTATGTCTTTCTTCAGCGATGACGACTTTTGCTGTTGCCCAACCTAAAGATGAAGTTGTAGCTGTTGTCGACAATAGTGCTATTCTGCGTAGTGATCTGGCACAAAGCGTTGCTGAAATTTCTCACCAGTTACAAAAGCAAAACAAGCCTGTTCCACCGCAACCTTATCTTGAACAACAAGCACTTGAACAGCTAATTGTACGTCAGGCTCAACTGGAACAGGTCAAACGCTACAATATCCGTCCAGATGAAAAATCTTTAAATGAAGCAGTGCTTAAAGTAGCACGTGAGTCAGGCTCTCCTAGCTTGGAAGCTTTCCAGCAAAAACTAGATGCTATCGCGCCGAATACGTATGCCTCTTTACGTAACCGTATTGCTGAAGATCTGGCACTTAGCCGTTTACGCCAACAAGCAGTAAATTCACGTATCCAGATCAGTGATCAGGATGTGAAAAACTTCCTGAATACACCGCAAGGTCAAGCTCTGTTAGGCAGCCAGGTACATGTTCTGCATTTACGTATAACCGGAGAAAATGCTCAACAGATTGCTGCGCAAGTAAGAAATGATTTAAGCAGCAGCAATGATATTCAGGCGATCAGCAAAAAATATTCAACTGGCGATATTAGAGTAGATGCGTCTGATATGGGCGTGCGAAATTTATCAGAAATCCCAGGCGAACTCGCTGCACGTGTTTCTACTTTGCAAGCGGGTCAAACATCTGAACTGATTCCTGCGGCAGATGGCGTGCATGTCCTGAAACTTTTAGAGCGTAAAGGTGGTGAGCAGAAAGCATTGGTTCCTCAGTACCAGACCCGTCATATTCTGATTCAAACATCAGAAGTGGTTAGCCCGGAAAATGCTAAACAGATGATTGATAGCTTATATACGCGTCTTAAGCAAGGTGAAGATTTTGCAGTATTGGCGTCTACTTTCTCTAATGACACAGGTTCAGCACGTGATGGCGGAAGTTTAGGCTGGGTCAGCCCAGGTGTCATGGTACCTGAATTTGAACAGCGTATGAAAAGTACGCCAGTGGGTCAGATTAGTGAACCGTTCCAGTCACAATTTGGCTGGCATATCCTGCAAGTGACCGATACACGTCAGCAAGATATGACTCAGGAATATCAGGAACGTATGGCACGCCAGATCCTGGGTGAACGCCAGTTTGATGCTGAGCTAGATAGCTGGTTACGTGAAACCCGTAGCAATGCCTATGTAGAAATCAAAGATCCTCAGCTAGATCCTAAACGCGCTCGTTAATTTAAGAAAAGAAAGCCAGTATAATGCTGGCTTTTTTTAATGGCTCAATTTTTTAAGCAATAAAAAAGCCTCTTATTAAGAGGCTTTTTTATTTCAGATCCGATTAACGATTGTTTTCGTCGTCAGAAGAATCTTCAAATTTTGAATCGTTGTCAAAACCAGCGCCTTGACCACCAAAACCAGCACCTTGACCACCAAAACCAGCACCTTGACCACCGAAGCCACCTTGACTACCGAAGCCACCTTGACTACCGAAGCCACCTTGACTACCGAAGCCAGCGCCTTGACCGCCGAAGCCACTTTGACCGCCGAAGCCACCTTGACCGCCGAAGCCACCAGCAGCGCCTTGACCACCGAAGCCACCTGCGCCGCCTTGACCACCGAAGCCAGCACCTTGTGGACCAGCAGGAGCACCAGCTGGACGAGGGTTACGTGCAGGTACAACTGTAGAAATCGCGTGTTTGTAAACCATTTGGCTTACTGTATTTTTTAATAATACAACGTATTGGTCAAAAGACTCGATGTGACCTTGTAATTTGATACCGTTTACCAGGAAGATAGAAACTGGAATACGTTCCTTACGGAGAGAATTCAAGAATGGATCTTGTAAAGTTTGACCTTTAGACATGTTATAACTCCAAAAATTTAAAAATCAGCGCAAAAAACTATCTCTATTTTTCAATTAAAAATTATAAAAAAGATAGTACTCAAATTTTGCTTTATCCGTGACAGTTTCGCAAGTCTTCTTGGGCCTGCTCGAGCGTAAAATATGTTGTAAATTTATGCTTTTCTTGCAAAGATCTCAACCAGGTATATTGACGTTTGGCAAGTTGTCGTGTCGCAAATAAAGCCTTATCCTCCATTTCCCGTTGTTTTTCATGACTTAGGTCACCTTTTTTTAAGAATTCTATGGCTTGGCGGTAACCTACTGAACGCATTGAGGGTAAATTTTCGTCAAAATCGTATTTTCCAATTAATCCTTTAACTTCATTTAAAAATCCGTTTTTCCACATAATTTCAAGACGTTTTTCAATACGTTTGTGCAATTCTAACCGATCGGGCATTAAGGCATAATTATGGAAACTGTAACGATATGGTAAATTTTTTGGTTGTTCTGCTTGTAGTTTTGTAATCGGCTCACCTGTTAGCTTAAAAACCTCTAAAGCACGGATAATTCGCTGTTTATCACTGACTTTAAATTTCTGGCCTGCTAAAGGATCTACCTGACATAATTCAGCATACACCGCTTCCCACCCTTCACGAGCGGCTTTCTCTTCAATCTGGGCACGCACCGCATAATCTGCACTTGGTAAATTATCAGACAAGCCTTCAAGTAAGGCCTTAAAATACAGCATGGTGCCACCCACCAAAATTGGTGTTTTACCACGCGCATGAATATCATCAATCAGACGGCAAGCATCTTCGACAAAGTTTGCTGCAGAATAGACTTCGAGCGGGCTAATAATATCAATCAGATGATGCGGATAGCGCCCTAATTCCTCTTTAGATGGCTTCGCTGTACCAATGTCCATTTCCCGATAAACTAGCGCAGAATCGACAGAAATCAGCTCAAAATGACCTTGCTCGTATAGTTCACATGCCAAAGCAGTTTTACCGCTTGCAGTTGGTCCCATTAAATTGATGACCGGCAGTTGATTAGACATGTAAGGCTACTCTCCTCGAGCGAAAAGTTTATCAAGTTGAGACAATGGAAATGCTCGCCAGGTTGGACGACCATGATTACATTGGCTCGCAAATTCAGTTTGTTCCATCTGGCGCAGCAAAGCGTTCATTTCTGACAGACTCAACATTCGATGTGCACGTACTGCACCATGACAGGCCATACCTGCAAGAATCTGGTCACGTTTCTGCATTAAACCCTGTCCCTGATCATTAGGATCCAGATCATTCAATAATTCAGGGATCAAGGCATCAAAATCAGCCTTATGTAAAATAGCCGGTACGCCCCGTACAATGACCTGTTCATCACCATACTGGTCAATTTCCAGGCCTAAACGAGCGAGTTGATCTTTGAGTTCGTCAACACGCATGGCTTGCATACGACTAATGCTCACCACTTTAGGAATCAGCAATTGCTGGGATATCCAGAATTCCGGTTTATCCCAAGCCATTTTCATCTGTTGCAGCAGAATACGCTCATGCGCCGCATGCATATCTACGATGATTAAGCCTTCGGTATTTTGCGCTAGTATATAAATACCATGCAGCTGGGCGATCGCAATCCCCAAAGGATGCTCATCCACTTTACTGTGTAAATGTGACTGCAATGCATCCGATGCTGAAGTATTGGTTTCCGGTTCAGTTTCTCTTAAAGGCGCGAGATAACTTTTCAAGGCATTATTCAGCTGCTGTGAACCCGAATATGACTTATTGTAATCCTGCGCATAATACATAGTTTGTGGACCTGATGACTCGAAATCCGTTAACACATCAGAAGCTTCTTCTTCATGCTGACGATACGGAGATGTGACTGGAATAACCGGTTGAGTGGCTACGGACTGATGCAGGCTAAACTGCTCTTGATAGCGCGGCTGAGGTGTTATCGCAACAGCTTCAGACTCAGGTTTCATCGCCTCAGCCAGATCAGCGCTCGCAGTCTGGAATTGTGCTAGGGTTTCCTTGGCATAATGTCGTACAAATTCATGTACTTCACGCTGGTTCAGAAAACGAATTTCATGTTTGGTTGGATGCACATTGACATCGATGCTTTCTGGATCGATTTCCAGAAACAGTAAATAAGCGGCATGCTGATGGCCATGCAGAATACCATCATAAGCCATACGCAAAGCGTGCGAAATAGTCTTATCTTTAACGATCCGGCCATTCACATAGACATACTGCAAATCGGCTTGAGCCCGTGCATCCGAAGGATGTCCGAGCCAGCCTGATAAACGCATATTGATACTGTCTGCATCAATCCAGTAAGCATTTTCAGTAAACTGACGGCCAAGTAATTGTTGCACACGTTGAAAACGCAAAGCTCCACTATCTGCAACCGGCAAATTCAGCTTGATCGTTTGGTTATGTTCCAATACAAAGCGAATATCGAAATGCGTTAAAGCCATACGGCGAACAATTTCTTCGATATGTCCAAATTCAGTGCCGGGCTTTTTCAGGAATTTGCGCCGCGCCGGGACATTGAAGAATAAATCCTGCACCCGGATCTGGGTACCTTTGGATGCCGCGACAGGTTGAATCTCCTGATGATCAAAAGCCGTACCGTTCACTTCAACCTGATAGCCAATGCCATCTTCATTCTGGCTACTGGTTAAAGTCAGACGAGACACTGCGGCAATCGAGGCCAGCGCTTCACCACGAAAGCCCAAACTGGTAATCGCATGCAGCTCTTCAGCCGTTTGAATCTTACTGGTCGCGTGACGCATCACGGCTAGTGGCAAATCCTCATAATGAATGCCTCGGCCATTGTCAATGATTTCAATCAGCGTACTGCCGCCCTGTTCCACCCGGATGATCAGCTCGGTCGCACCTGCATCAATCGAGTTTTCCAGCAACTCCTTGACCACAGATGCAGGACGTTCAATCACCTCACCTGCGGCAATCTGATTCGCCAGCGCAGGATCAAGTGCACGGATACGGCGTATGCTTAAATCATCAACCATTTGGGAATTCACGCTCCAAAGCTTGCTGTAATGCCAGATTAGAAGAAATCAGACTTGCAGTACGGGTCAGCTCATCTTCTGATTTTAAAATTTCAATAATTAAATCGGCTTGCGGGATTTCATCACCCCCCTTAGAAGGCCATTCAAATAGAAATAGCGCATTGGGAGTTTCTAAATAATCCCGGATTCCCATCAATTCAAGTTCATAAGGGTCATTGAGACGATATAAATCAAAATGAAAGATATCCTGACCATTCACCTGATACGGTTCCACCAGCGTATAAGTCGGACTTTTTACTGAGCCTTTATGACCGAGTTGTTGTAAGTAATAACGCGTCAGCGTGGTTTTCCCCGCACCCAAGTCACCAATCAGATATATAACGCCCGAAGAAAAATTATTTGCCAGAACTTTGGCCAGATTTTGGGTGTCATCTTCATGTTCTAAAGTGACATTAAATGAATGAGGCATATTACTCACGACATGATGAAAAAGAATAATTATGATAGCATCGCAACGCTTTAAAAGCCTATTCACCTCTGTGAGAAACTGTATTTTTTCACAGCATCCGTTTCAGACCAGAGATAGATCCACGTTGTGATGACTTCGACTGTTGAATTTAGCCCACCCATGCTGAATGGGGTTACGGCAAGTAAAGTATTCCTGCAAGCGACAGCTGATTCACCCAAGACAGTCTATTCCTATCTCTGTGCACAATTTCCACATATTGAGTCGAGCGAATGGCAATCCCGTTTCGATAATGGTCTGGTTTATGATGCTCAGGGTAATACCTTAAGCATCGAAAGTTCTTTTCAAGCGAATACTCATTGTTTTTACTATCGTTTTTTGGCACACGAAGTGCATATTCCTTTTCAGCATCAGATTCTGTTTGAGAATGAACATCTGCTGGTCGTTGATAAACCGCATTTTCTGACCATGAGTCCTACTGGGCAATATGTACAGGAAACCTTGCTGGTACGCCTAAAACAGCAAACCGGAAATGAACATCTCACTCCAATTCATCGCTTAGATCGTGAAACGGCAGGTGTGGTGCTGATTTCAAAATGTGTGCAATCGCGTGGCGTTTATCAGCAAATGTTTGCGACTCGGCAGGTACAAAAAACCTATCATGCGATTGCGGCTTATCGTGATGATTTAAGTTTTCCGCTCATCACAAAGCTGAAAATGGAGAAAGGCCAGCCCTTTTATACCATGCAGGTGGTAGAAGGAGAGCCTAATAGCGAAACCGAAATTCAATTGCTGCAACATGATCAGCAATGGGGCAAATATGAGCTAAAACCGCATACAGGAAAGCAGCATCAGTTAAGGGTACACTTAAGTCATTTGGGGATTCCGATCCAGAATGATCCTTTTTATCCACAGGTTTCCCATAAGGCGGATGATGATTTTTCTGCACCTTTACAGCTACTAGCCAAACACATTCAGTTTACGGATCCAGTTACCCAAAAGCAGATGCAATTTAGTTCTGAACTTGAATTGACACTGTAAATCTCTTGTCATTACAGATTATTTTCTAAAAACGGCAACTTGAGGATTGAAATCCCGAAGTTATCGATTAGAATAAGGCGAAAAGTTAAGTAATTTAAAGCTTTGAAAATATTATGAGAAAAACTGAAGTTTATCAAATTCGCCTGGATTCCCAAGAAAAGAAACAGGCATTTGCAGTATTTAAACAATTGGGGATTACGCCGGCTCAGGCAGTTCGTCTTTTTTTTAAACAGGTGGTTCTGACCAAATCAATCCCCTTCTCGATTGAAAATCAGAATATTAATCTGGAACAGCTGATCAAGTTACGCAAGCAGAAACAGAATGAACTAAAGTCAGAGCAAAGCTCAAGTCCAAGTACTACAGCGATTCCAGCAGATCATCAGGAAATGAATCTGGATGATGATCATTTTGATTTATTTGAAGAACTGAATGCCATTTTAGGTGAAAGCGACAAAATTTAACATTGTTGCATTTACGAACAATTCTTAAGTTTCTCTCCTTTCAAACTTCGCTATGCTTGATGTTAATGATAAATAATAAAATTAACATGGAGTAAGCCGATGATCGTGCGACGCGCCCAGTCAGAAGATCTACCTAACCTGGCCGTTTTATTTGATGAGTACCGTCAATTTTATGGTACTTCTTCCAATCTGGATTTATCTTACGAGTTTCTGAAACAGCGTTTTGAAGATGGTCAAACTGTCATTTTTATCAATACCAAGGATGATATTTTTACCGGATTTATTCTGCTGTATTTAAGATTTTCCTCAGTCGCATGTTCTACTTATTATGTGCTGGACGATGTCTATATTAGCCCGCCTTATCGCCGGCATGGTGCAGCCAAGCAACTGATTGACACTGCTATCTTGTTTGCCCGACATGAAAATGCGCTTCGAATCAGCCTGGAAACGCAAAAAACCAATTATCAGTCACATAAACTTTATGAGTCACTTGGATTTATTCAGGACAATGAATTCGTGACTTTCCATTGTTTCCTGAAATAAATCCCAGACTTTATTCGGTACGGAATTTTGCCTGTGCCACTTGTTCTGCGTCCAGATAGGTCCATTCCCCTATTGCCAGTTCATTCAAGGCCAATGCACCAATCTGGGCACGATGCAGCTGCTCCACTTTATTGCCCACAGCTGCCAGCATACGTTTCACCTGATGATAAACCCCTTGATGAATCGTCATTTGCAGACGATTTTCATCCAGACGGACAATATCTGTAGCAGCAAAGGTGCCTTTTTCATTTCTCAATTCCACACCCTGTTCAAGCTGTTGAATCTGCTCATCTGTTACGGGATCGGCAGTAGTCATCTGATAGACTTTCGCCACATGTTTCTTAGGATGGGTCAACGCTTGTAAAAACTGACCATCATCCGTCAGCAATAAAAGTCCGGTGGTATCCTGATCGAGACGACCTACACATTGAGTTCCACGGTTTAACAGGATGTCATCAAACAGATCAAATACACTAAAATGATGGGTAGCCTGATGTGAGCATTCATAATCTTGAGGCTTGTTGAGTGCAATATATACTTTTTCCCGATAGCGATACTCATGACCATAGACACTAAAGGTCAGATCTTTCAGATTCAGCTTATGCTTGGGGTTATCAATGATTTTATTCTGAATCGAAACAGCACCATTTTTAATCAGTTGCTGACAATGTTTTCGTGAACCGAAACCTTGTGATTGCAACATTTTTTCCAATAGCATCTGTCTGAACCTGTTTATACGAACGATAGGCGCATTCTATACTGAAAACTAGCCAGATTCATTTCTTGTAGAGCATTCTCCCTTTAAATGGCTAAAAAGCCTATAATCCTGTGACTTTTCATTTTTTCTATCTCCGCATGTCCCAACTTGATCTGAATCTGCTTGTTCTTCTGGTTTTATTGGCTTGTGGTATCTTTAGTCATAATACTGCTGTGACCATTGCTGCGGCCGTGTTGATCGTCCTGAAAATTACACCTTTAAATGACCTCTTACCTTATGTGCAGCAACATGGCCTAAATATCGGGATTATTATTTTAACCATTGGCGTATTGGCTCCAATTGCTAGCGGGAAAATTCCCGGTGACAGTATTCTGAAATCATTCCTGAGCTGGAAATCTTTACTGGCAATTGCAATCGGTCTATTTGTTGCCTGGCTTGGTGGACGTGGGGTGAAACTGATGTCGAGTCAGCCTGATGTCGTTGCAGGTCTATTAATTGGTACGGTGGCAGGTGTAGCAGTTCTTCGTGGTGTCCCAGTCGGGCCATTAATTGCAGCTGGGATTTTATCGTTATTGATTGGAACGCAATAAGCCTTTAACCATGACTGTGCAATATTCTTAAAAATTAACATTCTAAAATTATGAACTGCAAAGTATTAAATCGCATGATCAGCGACATGGATGTCGCTCGTTGGATTGAGGTACAGGATGTACCTTCAATCCAACAAAAGATTTTTGTTACTTTTGATCTTTCAAAAGTAAAAGCTCACGTTAAATACTAAAATTTAAAAACCCAAATTTTATTCCACAAACAGCAAGGCCAAACGCACCTGATCATAACCCATACGTGGGCTGGTCAGTTCCACGATCGGACGTAATTTAATACTGCCGTCATCATTAAAATGATCTGAGTTTTGACGTTTGGTCAAGCGTTTATAAATCTTGCGGACTTGTTCAACAACTTCTTCACCCGGATGAGCCACTGAGATATCCAGCCCTTGCTCCTTATGCAAACGCCCCAGATGGTTAATGATAGTGGCAGGTGTCAAGCCACGTTCAGTTGCAATATCGGAAATCTCATAACCTTCTTCAAACAATTCACGGGTTTCATCCAAGGTTGCAGTCGCGTAGTTTTGCTTACCACCATTTTTGGCAATTTTCTTCTCATTGCGCTGGATCTCGACTTCGTTCAAAGTGCCACCACAATGACGAATAAAGGCCTTATGCTGTACAGTCAAATCTACATTTTCAAAATTCGCTTCTGCTTCATCTGACAGTTCCTGAAAACGGCGATCAGCCTTAATGGCAAGACTATCCAGTTCCAGAGCCTGTTCATTAAAGCCTTTTAAGCGTAGACCATTTAAACTTTTTAAACGGGATAATGCTACATAGCCCTGACCTTTTTCAAAGGTATGGCTCAGGTCAATCTCAGCAGCTTCTAGCGTCATGCCTTGAGACTTATGGATGGTGATTGCCCAAGCCAGACGTAGTGGAATCTGCTGGAAACTGGCAATGGTTTTGCCTGCTTCATTATCTACCGACCAGGTTTCAGGCTCTACAATTAATGTAGTTCCATCTGTCAGTTTGACCTTTGGTAGAATGCCATGCTCATCATCATCTTCAAAGCCGATCACTTCACCCAAGCTGCCGTTGATATAACCCATATCAAAGTTATTTTTCACGAACATGACCTTGGCATGTTTTTTCAGGGTTAAGGCTTCGGGTGCTCGGACTGAAGACTTTAAGGTTTCAATCAGTTTTTCATTACCATCACATTGCGCATCAAACTGGCGGGGATCCTGATCAATTTCATTAAGATGCTTAAAGTTAATGCTGTCGACATCCATATTGTGGGTATAGAGACGTGTATAGGTATCGCCAATGTCCTGCTGACGTGTGGCCTGTAGTGCTGAACGATGTTCAGGTGAAATGGCCTGCGCACGAATGGCATTCAAAATATCATTCAGGTAGTCATTACCCTGACGATGCTGTTCAGTTAAATAACAGACGCGGAACTTGGCTTCAACCCAGGCATCCGACATAAAACAGAATTTATCGCGGTTACGTTCATCATTTTTTCCAACAGGCGGTAACTGGAAAAAGTCTCCTGCAACAATGACTTGAATCCCGCCAAAAGCTTCATCGCTTTCCTTGAAATATTTCAGCACCTGATTGACCAGATTGAGCTGCTTGGCATGCAGCATGGAAATTTCATCAATAATTAGGACTTGCGCATTTTCCAAGTGTTCTTTCAGGTATTTACGCTCTTTCATGCGCTTCAGGTCTTCTTCAGACAAAAAGTCTTTGATCCCGATTCCGGCCCAGGTATGAATGGTCATACCATTCATATGCGTTGCCGCAATACCAGTCGATGCAGTAATCGCGACCGATACCTTACGGGCTTTCAGATAATTGATATATTGATTAAGCGTATAAGTTTTCCCTGCACCCGCAGAACCGGTTAAAAAGACATTTTCCCCTGCTTTTAAGAGCTTAAGTGCAGTTTCCTGTTTCATAAAAGAGATACCGTAAAAGAACGGCTATAGCCTAACGATTTTTGCCGGAAAAGTTAAGCTTCACGGACAGAAAAGCATTGAATCAGATCAAGCTTGCAGGTTTAACCAGTTAATAAAATGCTGGGCAATATTGATATATTCAACTTCCGCTTTTTGATTATTTGGATACTCAAGCTGGTCAAAAATGACTTGGTCATTCTGCAACTGACAGCCTAAAATCAAAGGTAATTTAATGGCAGGATGTGACATGCGAAAGGCCACATATTCACCTTCGACTATACGCTGTGCATAACTTGCAGCCAGACAGTTCCGGAATATTCTGGCCTCTTCAATAATCCGCTCTAGTGTTTTCAATTCCTCAAACCGCCAATTAAAATACAGTAGAAAATGTGCTTGTGTGAGCGGCCTCCAGCTGGCTAGAGCAAAGTCTTTTTTGAGCTTGGCAATAATCTCTTGCTTCTGAATTTGCTCATGCCAGGCAACTGCCTGCATAAATAAACTGGTCCAGCTTAAATTCTTAGGCACTTCTGTTTGAGTAGAAAAATACTCCGGCAGATAATCGCGGATATAACCGTCAAAACAGGATTCCCGCACATGCCGGGCGTGTAAATAAAAACGCTTCCTGAACTCTACAAATGGAATCTGGTTACGTTGTAGCACGTTATAAAAATTACGGTCTTGCTGAGTTTGAGGCCGAATATAAGCCAACACATCCTCAGGCAAATCACAGGTAATCTTATACAGATGCTGCATATAAGCTTGCATCACTCGGCTTAAGTTGGCATAGACCCTTTTAGTTATCTGATCATCCATTGCCACTACATCCCGCAATAATCCGATCCATTCATCCAGATATAAAATCGATGGACTAATCGCAATACGATGATCCTCAATACCCTGACGCGTCCCTTTGAGAACAACTGTTCGATTCAGCTCATGCTCAAACCAGCAATGCTGAAGAGCATATTGATGAACATCATCAATAAACAGACGTGCTGCGATATATTGAAAATATTGCAAGGTAGCTAAAACAATCTGCGGATGAACATGATGCGTATCGATAAAGCTTAAAGCTGTTGCCGCCACCCGCACACTGCTATGTTGAATATTGCTGCTCAGCCAATCCAAAATTTCCGCAGGCTGTTTAAATAACCAGTTCACTACCCGATGACAGTCAAATAAAGGAAGTTTGGCGACTTTTTTCTGCCATAAATAAGGATTATTTTCCAGAAAATTGCGTTTGGATAGCAGATCACTCCGATGCCAGCTATCACGATTCATCAGCCGTACAAAGCCCAGTAGATGACTTTGCTCTTCGGCATGCCGATACAGCAAACGGATATCGTCAATATGGTCATTCAGCTCATGCAGATTGAACCGGTTTTCAAAGGATAAGGAGATAATCCGGAAAGTCGCTGGGTGCAGAAACTCGGGCGCACTGAAACAGAATGCATCCAGACTGTCCATCACTGACTGAATCGATAGAAACTCATCTGGCTGCAAATATTGCAAGGAAAAGATTTGCTGTAGCTGTTTTAAAACATGCGCCGGAATCTCATGTCCACTTTGAAGACAATTACTGATACAAGGCTGAGTATAAACTTCGGCTTTAATCATAAAGGAGTCGATGATTTCAGCTTGCACAGGCGACATCTGTTTTAAGCAATTAGCAACTCGGTCAGGCGCATTAACCCATATATAGACTTGATCAATAATAAGTTGACGGAGCTGTTTGGCTTTATCACGTAAAAACAGGGAGTGCTGGGGCTTTAAATCGCCAGTCAGAAAGTAAATATCCTGAAAGAAAAATTCTTCCAAAGCGTCTGCTTTAGCCAGCCTGGAATCAATCTGCATTTCTGCTAAGGCATGAGGACCTTCCGGATTTAAATCTTGAGGTGTATATAGTTGGATATTTAATAAGC